>JANTHG010000016.1 GCA_024762535.1 Calditrichaceae bacterium | reverse complement strand
TTTGTGTAGGAAAATTGTGTTAAATCGACTCCATATTGAATCGTTGTTATCTGGGTTGAAGATAAGTCAAATTCATTTGTTAACACTTGAGTCATAGTTTGCGATACAGAAAAAATGTGCCAGGCCGAATCAAGAACTTTTTTATACAGCCATTTACTAAAGGGGGATTTTCGGGCATTGATTAACACATCGGTGCCGTGTACATTAATCACGTGGTGTCCATAACCGCTTAAATAGGCCAGCAATCCAAAACTACTCAAAAAATGGCTATTCACAATATCCGGTTTTAATTTACGAATCAGACGAATTATTTTTGGAATATATAATAAATACTGAAGATTATTCCCAGTTACTTTTATTTTACCTGCCGGGAAATAATGACAAACGGCACCGGATATTTTTTCGGGATGAAACGTAATGATATGAACTTCCCAGTTCTGATTAATAAAATATTGTACCCAGCGTTTCGTATGAATGGATTGTGAATGGGCAAGAAAAAGGATTTTGTTTTTCATTTAAGAGAAACGATTAGCTTGTTTTTATTGAGTTAAAATATTAATTTACCTATTTTAAAAGTTAATAAATTTAAGGTATTATCGCTAATCTAAAATTGAGGGTATTTTGACACAATCCACTATTAACCCAATCATTATCTTTATCTGGAAAAACCGATTTAAAAATTTAATCTTAGCCGTCATCTTACTTATAGCTTCGTTTTTAATTGTTCTACTAGGTATGGACAAAAAATATACAGCTGTAGTATCTATTATTCCACCAAGTGGTTCATCATCTTCAATGGGTAAATTAGGGGCGCTAGCCGGACTTGCGGGTTTGGGTTCCATAAGCAATAGTGGTTTAAGCCAGGATATGAACAGAGGAATTTTGGAATCCAGAGCATTACAATACAAACTTTTACAAACAAATTTTAGTTATCAAGAAAATGGGAACACTGTCTCCGGGAAACTAATTGATCTTTTGGAAATTGACAGTTCCAACCCAAGAGAATTATACGAAAAAGCCTACAAGGCTTTTGTTGAAGATATTTTATTTTCGGACATTGATGCTGATAATAATATTTTATATATCAATGTTACGCTCAAATCCCCCGTTCTTGCTGCAATGGTTGCCAATAAAATGATTGAGTACCTGGATGAAATCGTAAAAAAACAGATCGTTAATGAATACAGTGAACAATCTCAATATATCCGAAGCCGGATTCAGATTATCAGTGACAGCCTGAAGATGAGTGAAAATGCCTATAAAAAATTCCTGGAACAGACCCGCGAGGCAGATTCACCGGAATACACAATCTTAGATATGCAATTTCAACGGCAACTCACTGTTCTAACAACGATCCTGTCTGAGCTGCAAAAGCAAAAAGAATTATTGATTATGAATAACATGTTTACATTATCTCCTATCAAAGTATTGGATAGAGCAGAGCCGCCGTACCGGAAAAGCAGACCCAAACGTTTATTAACTATTATTAGTATTTTTTCAATCTTTATTTTCCTTCAGCTTTTAATCAATACATCTATTGTACTGTTTCGTAATTTTAAAACCAATGTGATTGCCCGGATTGATGAATGAAGCTTTTCAAAAAAATCATTTCCCATCCGGAAAGAAATTCATTATTTCTTAATTTCACCAATTACGGTATTTACAGCCTTTCGTTGTATATTGTTCCTCTCATAACCTTGCCCTATATCATCCGGGTTGTGGGGCTCGAAAAATTTGGTATTATCAGCCTGGCTTTGGCAGTATCTAATTATTTACGTATCGTTGCAGATTATGGCTGGTCTACCCTTGGGGTACAATACATTGCCCGAAAACAAAAATCAGCAAAAGAAACATCCACTATCATTAGTACAATTCTAACTATTCAGTTATTACTTATGATGGTTACTTTTATCAGTTTGGCCGGTATAGGATATTTTATTCCTTCAGTACATAGCGAATATTTTGTATTTCTGGTCACTTTTGGTCTGGTTCCTTCATATCTTTTGACAGCATCCTGGTTTTATGTGGGTATGGAAAAAGTAAAATTCTTAAATTATATTAATTTCTTGGCCAAAGGTCTCTATCTATTTTTTATTTTCTTTTTTCTCAGAAACGAAGATCAATACTATCTGGTACCGGTTCTTAATAGTATTTCCCTTTTTATTGGTGCTCTTTTTAGTATTATTTTAATGCGACAATCTTTTGGAATTCGTTTTCAAATCCCAACAGTTGAAAATTTAAAATCCTTTTTAAAAGACGGCTGGCCTATTTTTGTTTCATCCTTTGCCGGTAATTTTTACAGAAATTCAAACATTATCATTCTGGCTTTTTTTGTAGCTCATCCGATTGTTGGCATCTATGCTGCAGCCGATAAAATCATACGTGTCTTTCAAGGAACCTTTGCTCCTATAACACAAACGCTGTATCCTTATATTTCCCGTATCATGTCTGTTTCATATCAACGTGCAGAAAAAGCCATCATTGCACTTGGTAGTCTAATGAGTATCATCAGTGCAATAATTATAACCATTATTTTTTTTACAGCTGAATGGATTATGTATTTGATTGTAGATCAGCATACTGTTTTGGGCACCTTGCTGCTTAGAATCGGCATTCCTACTATTTTGTTTGGCGTAGTAAATTATATTCTGGGTATCATTTATATGACTAATTTCGGTTTAAAACAGTATTATTCTAAAGCTGTACTTATGACCGGATTAATCAACTTAATTTTGTGCACTAGCCTTTCCAATTATTTTGGAGCAACCGGGGCAATGCTGTCTTTTACAATATCAGAATTTAGTTTATTGCTGATGCTATTAGGAAAAACAGTCCGTACTTTGCGTACACAACCAGAACGGGGATTATCATGACCAATCGTTGTACGGTAATCCTCACGAACTGGAACGGATGGCAGGATACTATTGAGTGTCTCGAGTCCCTCATCCGGCAAGACTATCAGAACTTAGATATCATAATTGTTGATAACGCTTCATCCGATGATTCCATTCAAAATCTGCGCCATTGGGCTGCGAATCAGGGGAAACCTGTTAAAACTAAATTTCCTACTATTTTTTCAGATCAATTTACTATTTCCCCTAAAGAATTCATTGAACTTAAGGCAAAAGCAATTCCTGAATTTTCAGCAGAAGATATAAAACAAAATCCCACGGTTTATCTAATTAAAAACCATCTCAATGCCGGATTCGCCAAAGGGAATAATCTGGCAATCTCTTTCGCTTTAAACTATTTACAAACCAAATATATTTTTTTATTAAACAATGATACCATTGCCGAACACGATGCTGTGTCTCAATTAGTAAAGACTATCGAACATTATCGGGAATTTTCAGTTTTACAAAGCGCCATTTATTATTATGATGATCCACAGCGGATCTGGAATATGGGTGGGCATATTCTACCGTGGGCACAAATAAAATATTACCGTGAGGTAAAAAAGCAGCAACTGCAACCTATCGATTTTATTTCCGGATGCGCTCTATTTGCCAAGGCTGAATTATTTAAATCAATTGGACTTTTAACTGAAACTTTTTTTCACGGAGAAGAAGATTTCGAATTCAGTTTAAGGCTCAAACGAAAGCACGAAAAGGCCGCTGTTGTTTTCCCTTCGACCGTATATCACAAGATAGGAATATCTGTTTCCAAACAGTGGAGTAATGGCGACCAAAAAATTTTAAATTTTGCCTTAAATCGTATAATTGATATGCGCAGTTATTTTTCCAAACCTGTTTGGCAGGTATGGCGATTCTTTACTCAAATCTATTTTTTCTATTTGATGATAACCTATTATCGCCTTGCGCCTGACTATGCTTTAAAAATATCCCGCGCTATTTATGTTTGGAGTACTCGTCTCAAGCGAGTTAACATCCGCGTACTAAATTATATTCTGGAACAGATCAATGGCTGATTATCAAGTTGCAGCTCTTGGCTTCGCAATGCTTAATATCTTCTTTATTATTTTAGAGAGCCATTCTATTAAAAAATTAATCACTCCCTATTCGCTAACAGCGCTTCCGTTTATAGTGATTGTATTGATTTCAAACTTTTTTTTAATAGATCTTGATTTTCCTCCTATTACATTACGCACTCAATTTTTCATTCAGGTGCAATTACTCATTTTTATCTTTGCAAGTTTTTCTGTATCTCTCTTTTTTGATCTGGGCAAAATCCCCGGATCAAAAAAATATTCTAAACCAGCAGATGAATTTAGTGCCAATGCCCTTCTAATCATTGCCTTATCCTGGTTTTCCATTTTAATCATTTTCAGAAAAGTCCTATCCCTATTTGCTGCACATGGCGGTTGGATTTATTTTGGCGATCCCGAATATGAATTACAAATGATCTCGGGTTTCCATGCCCACATTACCCAACTCGCTAAAGTTTGTTTTATCTTTTTGGTTATGATTTATAAAAAAGCAAAATATAAAAAAGCTATCCTTGTTACATTGGCAGGGTTATTTTTTGCAGTGGCAATCATTCAGATTAAATACCATATTTTGTGGCTTATTTTAATGACTTTTATTTTTGTTAATGCAGAGGACACGCCCAAAAAGCAGCTTAAAAACCTTGCATGGGCAGGTTTAGTACTATTGTTGATTTTTAATTTATTCTGGGTGGCTTTAAAAATTGCCTGGGGAAATTTTGGTTTTTCCAATGTACATGTATATGAATATATAGCTAAACAAACGGCTAATTATCTGGCCACAGGTTCCATGTTACTTGATAAATGGCTTAACTATCCTAATGTGAGGCCTGATTGGACTGTAATAACAGTACTAAAAAATATTTATAACCTCATCGTTGGTAATCGGATTATGTACGATTTTGTTCCAATGGTTTCTTTAGGATTTACGCGTATCGGCCCCGGAATTTCTTCAAATGTGGGAACGGCTTTTGGGACATATTATATTATAGGAGGCTGGTGGTTAACGCTGGCCTATTCCATAATTACTTCTGTTGTATATTATATTGTATATTTTATTAGTTATGCGCGCTATAATCTTACTTTAATCTTTTTTAATCTTTTATTTTTAACAATTACCACTTTAACTTTTTTTGGCACATACTATAATTCTTTATCAACATACGAAATGCCGGTTGTCTTTATTTTGCTGGTACTTATACTAAAACTAATTAATTATATAAAAAAAATGTTAGTTACCTGAGTCATCTTATCGAACGTAACAACACAAAAATGGAAATGAGCTGGGCCGTAATGGTAAGACCATCCTTAAATATTTCGTACCAGTCCCAATACTCGTTTTCCGGTACAAAAATTGTATCCCCTTCCTCAATCGGCAGATCGTCGTCCGCATCCATCCAGGCTTTAGTGCGTCCCTTAATAAGAATCACATCGTACGTTTTTGCCCGGCTGCTAAATCCGCCCGCCAGCTCAATGTAAGAAGAATACGACATGCCCGGTTTAAATATCACGGAACCGGGTTTCATCACACCACCGGAAACATATACGGTTTTCAGCACTTCAGGGATATGTATTTCATCTCCGTTTTTTAACAAAACATTATCTTCTTTGCTATCCTCTTTAAACAATTTGGTAAAGTTACAGGCTACAAGATGCGCTGTTTCGCGGCCGCGTAACCGGAAATAACTTTTTTCGATTTTATCCATCTCGTTCATATACACTTTACCGAGCCGTTTTAATTCCGGGTCTTCTACTTCATCCTTTTGATCCCGGATAATTTGTGCAGCGCCAAGATTGGCTTTAGGCGTTATACCTCCGGCTAAAGCAATCACTTCTTTAAGCCTGGTTTTACCTTCTTCCACAGCATAATCACCGGGAAATTTTACGGCGCCGCTCACACGGACCGTAGCTTTTTTATGAAAATCGTATTTGGGACGCACAAACACCCGATCGTCCGCCTGCAGGGCGTAAGCCGAATCCGCCGGCAATGAAAGAGTATGCGACTGGAATTGCGAGCTGTTCGTCAAAAATCGCACCAAATCAATTTTTGAGGAATCTGCGGTAGAAGTGAGCCCGCCGGCAAAAGCGATAGCGGTTTGCAGGTCGTCTCCGGCTTTAAATTCAAATTCCGTTTCTTTGTGTACGGCGCCGGAAATCAGAATTGTTTTAAACAAGGTGTCCTTAAAAGCCATATAAAGCACATCCTGATCCATGAGATAGGGATTGGTCTGAATCGCACCGGTGGCCAGGAACTTACCCAAATCGCAGGCAATCTGTTGATTATGGCGAATAATTTTAATATTGCGGATAGACATGGTTTTTAATTGCGGAAGATATTTTTCATCCTGTAAAAACGGTTTTAAGGCCTCAAAAACCGCATCACTGACCCGGTTGCCGGAAAGCATCGTTACCTGCGTACTGTTAGGTAATGAACCAATTACGTTTACCGAAACCGGATGAATACCATTAAGATAACATTCATTAACAGCATTAGGAAAGGCTGAGTCTAAAGATTTTTTCACCTTTTCTCTGGCATCTTTTAAAAGCAAATACCTTACCTTAACCGTGGGGCCTTCGGGAATGACCAAAAAACCGTCCGGGGTAACAACCGGTTCGTACATTTTAAAGGATGGGCCCTTGGTATCAATTTTCACTACAAACTGATCGCCGGCATCCACTATGTACTCTTCTTCATTTACCGAAGCGATATTGCCGGGTAGCTTATTATTAAGGCTACTATTCGATAATTTGGATTTGAACGACTTACCGGTTTGAGCCTTTAATAGATTTTTAATCGTATCGTCATTGCGGATGCGGTCAAATGAAATTTGTGCACCTGCACTGTTCATAAAAATAAATGATGTAAACAAAGTAAAAAAAGTGAATTTAATGGTATGCATTCGTTTATTTCCTGATTATAATAACAAAAAAGTAATTTCGCTTTTTTTTCTGTTCCCGTCAAGGTGAATTTTGTGCTACAAAATCCTTGTGGATGAAAAAAATTAGCTGTATTCAGGTTATTAGATATTCGGAATTAAAAACTATTTGTGGTTATTGGGGCAGCCTTGGGAATTGGGAATTTTTTAATCTCTTATTTCCCCACATCTTCCTCTTTCAGACGCAGGAGCAGCGCTTTAGCGGCTTCCTGTTCCGCTTTTTTCTTACTCTTTCCTGAGCCAAAGGCTTTTCCATGCCGGGTAATTTCAACGGCAACACGGAACGATTTATCATGATCCGGGCCGGTTGCTTCTTTAACTTTGTAGGAGGGCGCACCCCAGCCTTTTGCCTGCGAAAATTCTAATAAATCGGATTTATAATTAAAATAGCGTTCTTTGGAAAGCCAGGTTTCTTTGGTTTTAAGCAACGTATTTTGCACAAAATTTTTTGCCGGTTTATATCCACCATCCAGATAAATAGCGCCGAGAATCGCTTCGTATAAATTAGCCAGGTTGGAAGGACGGGTACGACCGCCTGTTTTTTCTTCACCTTTATTTAAGAGGATGAACTCCCCAAGCCCCAATTCCGTTGCAATTTTCCCCAACACCTGGCGCGATACCAGCACAGCCCGCATTTTAGTAAGCGTACCTTCATCTTCCTGCGGGAAAGCATGGTACAAATCTTCAGTGGCAATCAGTTCAAGCACCGCATCACCCAAAAGTTCCAGCCGTTCGTTGGAAGCAATAGTAGTTTCGTTGGTTACACTAAGGAATGAACGGTGTTTAAGAGCATGCATCAGTTCCCGGATATCCCTGAAGGAATAGTTAAGGATAGACTCGATCTCTTTACGGTCAAAAGGAACTTCCGACTGGGTATCCGGTCTTGAATTGCCTATTATTTTAAAGATAGATTTTATCATATAAAAAACAAATTTCTAAGGAAAACTGAGAAATCCCAACAAAATGCCAAAGCTTAAATAAAAGGGCGGTAAACCCGCCCTGTTTATTTTTAATATTTGGTTACGCACAAACAGACATTGTGGCCGCCAAATCCAAAGGAATTGCTGATGGCCGCTTTCACGTCATGGGCAATGGCTGTATTGGGCACATACGACAAATCGCAATTGGGATCCGGATTTTCGTAATTAATAGTAGGAGGAATTTGTCCATTCACCACAGCATAGGTAGCCGCAATAAACTCGATAGCGGCTGAAGCGCCGAGCAGGTGGCCGGACATGGATTTGGTAGAACTAATGCTCATGTGATAGGCCTTGTCGCCAAATACGGTTTTAATGGCCGCGGTTTCGTTTTTATCGTTTTCACCGGTTGACGTACCGTGGGCATTAATATAATCGATTTGTTCTGTGGTCAATCCGGCGTCTTTTATGGCGCCACGCATCGCCCGCACCGCTCCTTCGCCTCCCGGAGCCGGAGCCGTGATATGGTGCGCATCAGCCGTAAACGACATACCGGAAAACTCAGCATATATGTGCGCGCCACGCGCGATGGCATGTTCGAGTTCTTCCAGAATTAAAACACCTGCACCTTCGCCCATCACAAATCCGTCGCGTTCCGCATCAAAGGGACGACTGGCCCGCTGTGGTTCATCATTGCGCGTGGAAATCGCTTTCATCGAGTTAAATCCTGCTACTCCCATTGGGCTTACAGAAGCCTCAGCGCCACCCGCTACCATAATATCAGCGTCGCCATATTGAATGGCGCGTAAAGCGGAGCCCAGGGCGTGTCCGGCAGTAGCGCAAGCCGAAACCGTTCCATAATTGGGGCCTTTTAGATTGTATTTCATCGATACATATCCGGCAGCAATATCGCCAATCATCTGCGGAATAAAAAACGGACTCACCCGGCGCGGCCCTTTGGTAATCAGTTTGGTGTGTTCTTCTTCAAAAGAATACATACCGCCAATGCCGGAGCCAATAATAACGCCTATGCGGTCTTTGTCTTCTTGTTCTAATTGCAGCCCGGAGTCTTCCATCGCTTCGGTAGCAGCCACCAGAGCAAACTGGGTGTACCGGTCTAATTTACGCGCTTCTTTACGATCAAAATGCTCATTCGGATCAAAGTCTTTAACTTCTGCGGCTATTTTAGTAGTAAAGGCTTCGGTATCAAACAGGGTGATTTTATCCACACCGCTTTTCCCTGCCAGCATGGCTTCCCATGTGTGCAGGGCCGTATTACCCAAAGGGGTAATGGCGCCCATACCGGTAATAACTACTCTGCGTTTGGCCATAGTATTTCCTACATCCTTTTTTAACAAAATGCTCTAAACAAACAGAAGCAATCCACCTGCTTTAAGATGAATTGCTTCCCATTATTTTCGGTATTTCTAAATATTATTCGCCAATTTTTTCTTTCAGATGACTGATAGCGTCGCCAACTGTTACCAGCTTTTCAGCCACTTCATCGGGAATTTCAATATCGAATTTATCTTCGAAAGCCATCACCAGTTCAACGGTGTCCAAGCTGTCTGCGCCAAGATCATCAATAAAAGATGCTTCCGGTTTAACCTGTGCTTCATCTACGCCTAACTGGTCTACGATGATTTCTTTTACCTGTGCTTCGATATCCATGTTCTTTCTCCTATTTGTTTTGATTGAACCGTTTTCTGTTTTCTAATTAAAGTACCAAACCGCCGCTTACATTGATGGTAACGCCGGTAATATAATCAGCCGCCGGTGAAATTAAAAATTTAACTACATTGGCGATATCTTCCGGTGTACCGCCCCGTTTAAGGGGAATGTCTTTTAAATAGTCTTCTTTTACGCTATCGGGTAACTGGTCGGTCATTTCAGTTATAATAAATCCCGGAGCTATGGCGTTGACGGTGATGTTGCGCGCACCCAGCTCGCGGGCCATGGTTTTGGTTAAAGCCATTACACCGGCTTTAGACGAGGCGTAATTGGCCTGACCTGCCGTACCGAGAATACCACTTACCGAAGCGATGTTCACAATGCGGCCAAACTTTTTCTTCATCATCGCTTTGGCAGCTTGCTGGGAACAAAGAAACGTGCCCTTTAAATTTATATTTAACACCAAATCCCAATCGGTTTCGGACATACGGATGGAAAGATTGTCGCGGGTAATACCTGCATTGTTCACCAGATAATCCACTTTGCCAAATTTTCCCACGGTTGTTTTAATCAGCATTTCCGCATCTGCCGCCTTGGATACATCCGCTTTAATGGCCAGGGTTTCCACACCGAGGCCTGACAGTTCTTTGGCTGTAGCATTGGCAGCATCTTCTATAATATCGGTAATAACCACATTAACGCCGCTTTCAGCCAATCCCCAGGCAATGGCTTTGCCAATACCCCGGGCCGAACCGGTTACAATCGCTACTCGTTTGTCATCGCTCATTTTGAATCTCCAATGGTTTCGATTTGCTCAACGGTTCCCACCAGGGTGCAGGGGAAGCTACGATTGATGCGTTTTTGCAACCCTTTAAGCACTTTACCGGGACCGATTTCATAAAAAGTCTCATATCCGTCGTTTATCATGGCTTCTATAATGCTCTGCCATAAAACCGGTTTGGTAAGCTGAGCCATCAACAACGCGCGTATCGCATCTTTATCCTGAACCGGTTTGGCCTCCACATTGGAATAGAGCGGCACCTGCGCATCGTTGAACTCCGTGGATTCCAAAGCTTCCTGCAAACCTTTTTGCGCGGCCTGCATCAACGGACTGTGAAACGCACCGGATACAACAAGTTCAACCGCCTTTTTGGCGCCGGCCTCTTTGGCTTTTTCAATAGCCCCAAGCACAGCATCCACTTCGCCGGAAATGGCAATTTGCCCCGGTGAATTAAAATTGGCGGGTTGCACAATTCCGGAGACTTCTTCGCAAATAGAATAAACCGTATCCGGCTCCAGCCCAATAATCGCTGCCATGGTTCCGGGTTGTTTCTGACCGGCTTCAAACATAAGCTGCCCTCTGGTTTTAACCAGACGCAGACCATCCTCAAACGAAAGTGCGCCGGCTGCCACCAAAGCGCTGTATTCGCCAAGGCTATGACCTGCAACGCCGTCAGGTAAAAGATTATTCCGTTTAAGCGCTTCGAACACAGCTACGCTATGCACATAAATAGCGGGTTGCGTAATATACGTTTGCTTTAACTGTTCTTCCGGCCCTTCAAAACAAATGGTTTTAAGGTCCATTTCCATGATGTCGTTGGCCCGGTCAAACATTTCGCGAATTTCCGGGAAAGCTTCATACAAATCTTCCCCCATACCCACGTACTGCGACGCCTGGCCCGGGAACACAAAGGCTCTTTTCATTATTCACATCTCTTAAGTTCGTATTGAGCAGGGACACTCAATGAGTCGGGTCGTTATAACTTGATTTTAAGGATGAATCCTATAAAATACAAGTCGTCGTTTTTTTCTTATTTCGTCGGTTTGGGAATGCTCCAGCGCAGCAGCGTACTTCCCCAGGTAAATCCACCGCCAAACGTGGCAAACACAACCAAATCTCCGGTATCCAATTTACCCTGTTCATAGGCTTCGGAAAGGGCCAGTGGAATGGTGGCTGCCGTGGTATTACCGTATTTATTAATATTAATCATTACTTTGTCATAGTCGATTTTCAACCGCTTAACGGCGCCATCGATAATCCGCAGATTGGCCTGATGCGGTACAAAGAGTTTTAAGTCTTCACCGGTAAAACCATTTTTCTCTAAAATATCTACAGCGACTTCCGCCATTTTGGTAACGGCAAACTTGAAAACGGATTTCCCATCCTGATAGATGAAATGCCAGTCATTGGCAATGGTTTCCAAAGAAGCGGGATTTAAGCTGCCGCCTGCTTTCATCAGCAGGTAATCAGCGCCGCTGCCATCAGAAAAAAGCATAGAATCGAGAATACCATCGTCTTCTTTTTCCGTGGGTTCCAGCAATACAGCGCCGGCTGCATCGCCAAATAAAACGCAGGTATTTCTGTCGCGATAGTTTACAATGGAGCTCATTTTATCACTGCCGATAACAACCACTTTGTCGTGTTTACCTGATTCAATGTACTGCGTTCCCACACTTAAAGCGTATAAAAAACCGGAACAGGCCGCGGCCACATCAAAGGACCAGGCGTTTTTGGCGCCCACTTTTTCCTGTACTAAATTACCTGTACTGGGAAAAAACATATCCGGGGTTACGGTTGCCACAATAATCAATTCAATTTCCATGGGGTCGATACCACGGTTTTCACAAAGCTTTTTGACCGCCTCGGCAGACATGTCCGATGTAGCGCGTCCGGGTTCTAAAATGCGCCGTTCCGAAATCCCGGTACGGGTACGAATCCATTCGTCATTGGTATCCACCATTTTTTCCAAATCAAAGTTGGTGAGGACTTTATCCGGTACATAATGCCCTACTGCACTGATATATGCTTTTCTGGCCATTTTACTCATTACCTCCACTTAATCGTTTACCAATCAGTTGATTAACATTATGGCTGTCCATGCGCTTGGCTACTTTTAAGGCATTATAAATCGCTTTACCCGATGAACTACCATGACAAATTATTGAAATACCATCGACGCCGAGTAAAGGAACGCCGCCATATTCTTCATAATCAAAGCTGTTTTTTAACTGACGAAAAGCCGGTTTAATTAACAGCGCGCCCAAATTAGAAACCAGGTTGGAACCCACACTTTTCTTTAAACTGTTCATGATAACGGTCATCATACTTTCCGCCATCTTAAGGACAATATTTCCGGCATATCCGTCACAAACGACGATATCCGTTTTACCACGTAAAATATCGCGACCTTCGATGTTGCCGTAAAAATTGGGAATCTGTTCTTTCAGGAGTTGGTGAGCGGCGATGGTGAGTTCGTTACCTTTTTTCTCCTCTTCGCCGATACTGAGTAAACCGATTTGCGGATTCTCAGAATTAAATACTTCGCGTACAAAAATATCGCCCATTTGGGCAAACTGAAGCAGATGGATTGGCTTGGAATCCACATTAGCGCCTACGTCTATCACGTACACCATGCCCTTTTCACTCGGTAAAAACGAACCGATAGCCGGACGCTTTACACCGGGAATCCGGCCAAGCGTCAAAAGACTGCCGGCCATTTGCGCTCCGGTATGCCCGGCGCTTACAAAAGCAGCAACCTTTCCTTCCTTATGCAGGCGTAAACCTGCCACCATTGAAGAATTCTTCTTTTTACGAACCGCTTCTGTAGGCGATTCATTCATTCCAATATTTTCCGGCGCATGGATAATGGATAAGCGAGTACGATCTGATTCGGGAAGACTTTTAAGCTGTTGCTCTATCGCTTCCTGATCGCCAACTAAAACCACATGATCTTCCGGAGATTCTTTTATATATAAAGAAGCCCCTTCGACTGTCGCGCGGGGCCCTAAATCTCCTCCCATTACATCAAGTGCAATATGCATGGATTCTAAACCGATAAATTATACTAAGCGTTTCGGGGCATGTAAATACTTGTACCATTGTAATAGCCGCAACTCGGGCAGGCACGATGCGGTAATTTTTGTTCGCCACAATGATCGCAGGTTGTTAACTGTGTTGCTTTCATGCCATTAAACCAATTAGCGCGACGATGATCGCGTTTTGAACGGGATATTTTTCGTTTAGGATTAGCCATTCTATACTCCTATTTTAATAATTTTTTAAGTTCCGCCCAACGGGGATCAATGGGCGCTTCAGAACATCTGCATGCTTCGTGATTCAGGTCTGCCCCGCATTCGGGACATATCCCCTTACAGTCTTCCCGGCATAACATTTTTACCGGGTGATTCAACAATATTATTTCCCGTAAATACGGGTCCAGGTCAATTTCTGTTGCATTGGCCGGTAATTCTTCAATTTGATCGCTAACCGGCTCTTGCTGTGCGCCAATATGAAATACCTGACGCTGCTTAGCTGAAAATTCCGCTTCATATTCTGCAAGACAGCGGTCGCATATATACAAAGCCTTTGTTTGTAACCGGACGTCTAATTTATAGTTTTTCCCAAACTTGTCCAACAAAACATGAACGGCCACCGAGTTGGGATAAAACTTCCGGATGGTTGTATCCAGAAAGTCGGCGCGTACGTCTGCATCAAGCTCCAGCAGATCCTGTTCAAGGTTTTGAATATTTATTTTCATAACGAAGCATCGAATATAAAAAAAGAACCCGGCAAATTCAACATTTATTGATTCACCGGGTTTATTCAGTTTTTTAGGAAGGACTCAGCTTTTAATTTCGTCCACAATACGTTTGGTATCGCGGGCAATAACCAATTCTTCATTGGTAGGAATTACATAGACCTTTGCGACACTGTCTCCGGAGCTAATAAGGCGTTCATTTTTAGATGTTCCCTCATTAAGTTCAGTATCCACCTGAATACCCATAAATTCCAGACCTTTAGTGGCATGTTCCCGGACCATGGGAGAATTTTCGCCAATGCCGCCTGTAAACACAAGTACATCCAGACCACCCATGGCTGCCGCATAGGCACCGATATATTTTTTAAGCCGATAGGTGAAAATATCGTGCGCTAATTTAGCACGCTTGCTTTCGTCATATTCTTCTTCAATTTCCCGCATATCACTACTTAAACCACTTACACCCTGCAAACCACTGTGTTTATTCAACAATGTATTTGCGTCGTTCAGTGTTAATTCTTCCTTATGCATAATTTGCAAAATAATGGCCGGGTCCATATCGCCGCAGCGCGTGCCCATTAACAATCCTTCCAACGGAGTAAACCCCATCGAGGTATCTACTGATTTTCCGCCATGTACAGCCGCAACCGAGGCGCCGTTACCCAAATGGGCGGTTATCATTCGCAGGCTATCAACCGGTTGTTGTAGTAATTCTGCCGCCCGTTCTGAAACATAGCGATGCGAAGTGCCATGGAATCCGTATCGACGAATACCGTGGCGTTTGTACAGCGTGTAAGGTAAACCGTATAAATAAGCATGTGCCGGCATACTTTGATGAAAGGCCGTATCAAATACCGCAACCTGCGGCACCTCCGGCAACAAGGTTTTGGCGGCATTAATTCCTTTTAAATTGGGCGGATTGTGCAACGGTGCATAGTCGATACAAGCGCGAATTTCGGCCATCACTTCTTCGGTTATCAAAACCGATTTACTGAAGGCTTCCCCGCCATGTACCACCCGATGACCTACCGCGTCAATTTCGGACTTATCTTTAATCACTCCATGATTTTTACTTAGCAAAATGGAAACCACATATTCAATAGCCATTTTATGATCTAAAATTTCACCCGAGAGTCTTACTTCTTTTCCTCCGGTTGGGCGATGGGTCAAAATAGCGCCGGACATACCTATGCGTTCCACCACCCCTTTAGCTAACACCTTTTCTTCTACGGCATTAAATACCTGATATTTAACCGAAGAACTGCCGGCGTTTATCACCAGAACTATCATAAAATTACCCTTTATTCAATATAAAAAAGGACAGACCGAGGTCTGCCCTGTTGGATTTATCTGTATTCAAAAAAACCTTTACCTGTTTTTTTACCAAGATGCCCGGCGCGTACCAGTTTACGCAGTAAGGGGCATGGGCGGTATTTGGCTTCCCCCAGCTCGCGGAACAGGGTTTCCATCCAGGCCATCAGTTCATCCAGACCAATCTGATCGGCAAGAGCTAACGGACCTTTTGGAAAATTGTACCCAAGCTTCATAGCTGTATCAATATGCTCGGCCGTGGCAACGCCTTCCATTAAAATATGAATGGCTTCGTTTATCATGGGAACAATGACACGAGTGGTAATGTATCCGGGATATTCAAATACTTCCACAGCGGTCTTATCTAAAGTTTCCGAAAAATCACGGATAAATTCATAGGTTTCGTCCGCTGTTTTGAGTCCGCGTACAATTTCAACCAATGGTATTTTAGGCACGGGATTCAGGAAGTGCATCCCAATTACCTTTTCCTGACGTTCGGTGGAAGAAGCAATTTCCGTGATACTGAGCGCCGACGTATTAGTGATGAAAATCGTATCCGGGTCGCAGATTTTATCTAATTTTTCCAGCAATTGCTGTTTGGCCAGCAGGTTTTCAGAAATAGCTTCGATCACCAGGTCGCCATACACCGCATCTTCCAGTTTACTGGAAATCTGTACACGCCCCAGAATGGCTCGTTTTTCACTTTCGGTCATGGTCCAGCGGGCAATTTCCAGGTCAATATTTTCTTCCAGACCTTTTAGGCCTTTTTTGGCCTGAGCATCGGTGCGCTCAATGAGCAGCACTTCCATTCCCTTAGAGGCCACTAATTGCGAGATTCCCTGCCCCATAGTACCGGCGCCAATAACAACCACACGTTTAATGGCATCAACCGGGCTATCACCGCCAAGGTCGGTTTCGCCCAGGATTTTAATATCCATTACATCTTTTTCTTTTCCTGCCACGATATTCCCCAATTTTCTAATTACATATTATCGATTAATTCACGATTGGAAAAGAAGAAACCCAGCTCGATTTGAGCGTTTTCAGCAGAATCGGAAGCATGGATAATATTTCGTCCTTTGCTTTCGGCAAACAGCTTGCGAACCGTTCCTTCTTCCGCCTCAGCCGGATCGGTTGCACCGATTACTTTGCGCAGTTCAGCTACGGCATTCTCGCGTTCCAGGGCCAGCGGTACAATCCGGCTTTCGGTCATAAAGTCTACTAATTCGGCATAAAACGGGCGTTCTTTATGTACCGCGTAAAATTCACCTGCTGTGGCTTTATTTAATTTAACCATTTTCATTCCTACAATGGTAAATCCTGCTTCCAGTAATTTTTTCAGCACATCGCCAATCAGATTATTCTGAACACAATCAGGTTTAAGGATAGCTAAAGTACGTTCTTTCACAACAAGTCTCCATATAATAAAAAGTTTAAATGTTTTAAAGACAAGAAAAACCGCCGCAGCGGTTTTTCTAATTACTTATTTTTTAAGCGCTTTTTCCATCGTGGCGCCGATATCCGCCGGACTCTTACACACGTGAATGCCCGCGTCTTCCAGAGCCTTCATCTTTTCTGTAGCGGTTCCTTTTCCGCCGCTGATAATGGCACCGGCATGGCCCATGCGTCGTCCCGGAGGCGCTGTCTGTCCGGCAATAAAACTAACAACCGGTTTGTTAAAGTTTTCTTTGATCCAGGCGGCCGCTTCTTCTTCCGCCGTTCCACCGATTTCCCCAATCATAACTACCGCATGGGTATCATCGTCGTCTTTGAAAAGTTTTAAGGCATCAATAAATTTGGTGCCTATTACCGGGTCACCGCCAATACCGATACAGGTGGACTGCCCAATGTTCCGGCTACTCAGCTGACCAACTGCTTCGTAGGTTAAAGTGCCGGAACGGCTGATAACACCCACATGTCCCTCTTGATGGATAAAACCGGGCATAATACCCATTTTACCTATTCCCGGTGAAATCACACCCGGGCAATTGGGGCCTACAAGGTGCGTGTTTTTAGTGCTGATGAATTCATACACATCCACCATATCTTTGGCCGGTATGCCTTCGGTGATGCAGACAATTAATTCCATTCCGGCATCGGCCGCTTCCATGATAGCATCGGCCGCAAAGGGAGGCGGTACAAAAATAACCGAGGCATTAGCGCCGGTTTGTTCGGCTGCTTCGGCTACGGTATTAAACACCGGAACTTTGTCATCGAACATCTGACCGCCTTTACCCGGTGTAACGCCGGCAACCAGATTGGTATTGTAGTCCAACATCTGACGGGCATGAAAAGAACCTTCCCCGCCTGTAATGCCCTGAACCAGGACTTTTGTATTTTTAGTTAATAAGATACTCATTTTATTCTCCGTGGCTTAATTTTTAAGTTCATTGACAACTTTAATGGCCGCATCCTGCAAATCGGCAGCAACCGTAAAATTCATGCCCGATTCTTTGAGCATTACAGCTGCTTCTTCGTGATTGGTGCCGGCTAGGCGAATCACAATCGGTACATTCACATCGATTGTTTTAACCGCTTCAATTACGCCCTGAGCCACACGGTCACATCGTACAATGCCGCCAAAAATATTGATGAGTATCGCTTTAACATTCGGGTCTGCCAGAATAATCTTAAAACCGTTACGTACGGTTTCAACATTCGCGCCACCGCCTACATCCAAAAAGTTTGCCGGTTCGCCACCGGTTATTTTAATGATATCCATGGTAGCCATGGCCAAACCCGCACCATTAACCATACAACCCACATTACCGTCTAATTTAATGTAATTCAGATTGAATTTGGAAGCTTCCACTTCCAACGGGTCTTCTTCGTCCAGGTCACGCAGTTCCAGTAGGTCTTTGTGACGGAACATGGCGCTGTCGTCAAAATTGATCTTAGCATCCAAAGCCAGCACATCACCCTGCTTAGTTACAACCAACGGATTGATTTCGGCCAGAGATGCATCGTTTGCCATAAAGGCTTTGTACAGAGCCAGCATAAATTTAACGGCATTGGAAACCTGTTTGCCTTCCAGGCCCAATCCAAAAGCCAGTTGCCGTGCCTGGTAACCCTGTAAACCTACCCGCGGATCTACCCAAACTTTTAAAATCTTTTCCGGTGTTTCTGCCGCAACTTTTTCGATTTCCATACCGCCTTCGGTACTGGCCATCATGGCAAACCGTGAATTAGTGCGATCCAGAACCATACCGAGATAGAGTTCGCGCTCAATGTCGATGCCTTGTTCAATGAGTAGTTTTTTGACCATTTTACCTTCCGGACCGGTCTGATGGGTAACCAGATTCATACCCAGAATTTTCCCGGCCAGGTCTTTAACTTCATTGATATTTTTTGCGATTTTTACACCGCCACCCTTACCACGTCCACCGGCGTGAATCTGAGCTTTTACAACGGCTACTTCGGTGGGAAGTTTTTTCGCTACTTCAACAGCTTCATCCACGGTGAAAGCAACAAAACCTTCCGGAACAGGCACATTGTACTTCCGCAGAATTTCTTTGGCCTGATATTCGTGTATTTTCATGTTTAGCTCCTCAACTGATATGTTATATATATCGTTAAATAAATAAGCTCAGAATATAAGAATTTATGCCGGATATGTAAACAGAAATTCACTGATCCGGAACGCTTATTTTTAAACTGCTACGATACGAGTTCCTTCGCTGCCTTCCAACGCGGCTGCCGCTTTAGCTATGGATGTAATAATTACTTCTTTGCCTCCGGCTTCGATAAAATTAATGGCAGCTTCGATTTTAGGCCCCATGGAACCGGCAGGGAATTCTCCTTCTGCAAGATATTTTTTAGCCTGTGCGACGGTTAGCCGTTCGAGTTCCTGCTGCTGGGGAGTGTTAAAATGGATAGCTACCCGATCTACACCAGTTACAATAATCAAACGCTCGGCACCGATTTCATTAGCCAAAACAGCAGAAGCCCGGTCTTTGTCAATCACTCCGTCCACACCCTCGAGCCAGCCGCGATCATCAAAATAAACGGGAATTCCGCCTCCACCAGCTGCAACAACTATGACACCCTGTTCAGCCAATTCCTTTATCGTATCTTTTTCGAAAATACTTAAGGGAATAGGTGAAGAAACTACGCGCCGCCAGCCACGGCCTTTGTCTTCCTTCATCACCCAGTTGCGCGTTCGTACCAGTTCTTCCACTTCATCTTCTTTAAAAAAGGGTCCTACGAATTTGGTTGGATTGTGGATGGAAGGGTCATCCTTATCCACCAAAACCTGTGTGAGTACGGTTACTACGCGACGTTTAACGCCGAAATCTTTCATTTTATTATACATACACTGCTGAATCATATATCCCATGCCGCCTTCGAGATCGGCCACTACAATACCCAACGGTAACGGTGGTACCAAATGACGACTCTCTTCCACCCGAATAAGAGCGTTTCCTACCTGCGGGCCGTTTCCGTGGGTGATGACCACTTTATAGCCCTGTTTAATCAGTTCAATAATACTGACGAGACTGCGGCGGGTATTTTCAAATTGTTCGGCAATATTGCCTTCTTCCGATTCCCTGGTGATGGCGTTACCACCAAGCGCTACAACAATGAGTTTATTTTCCATAGCATTTCCTGATACAAATCCTTTTAATAAAAAAGAGTTTCCACTCCAGGGGAGCGGAAACTCTCGATTCATTTGTTTTTAATGTTTAGAATTTTGCCAAAACATCCTGCAAGTCCGGTTTACCGATTTCCTGTAATTCGTAAGTCACACGCAAAGCCGGTTTATTGATATTCACTAATTTGCGTAAATCAATGGGCGTTCCTATGATAACCAAATCGCAATCGGTTTTATTAATGGTTTCTTCCAGATCTTTGATTTGCTGATCGCTGTATCCCATGGCCGGCAGTAAGGTGCCGATGCCCGGATATTTTTCAAATGTAGCTGTAATAGTACCCACTGTGTAGGGACGCGGATCGACCAGCTCTGCAGCGCCAAATTTCTGCGCAGCTACCACTCCGGCGCCGTAGGTCATTTCACCATGCGTCAGGGTTGGACCGTCTTCCACTACCAGAACGCGTTTACCGGCTATTTGCTGGTAATCATCCACAAAAATAGGCGAAGCGCCGTCAATCACGATGGCATTGGGGTTCACTTCCTGAATGTTTTCACGAACTAACTGAATGTCTTCGGCATCAGCTGATTCCATTTTGTTAATCACAATTACATCGGATGCACGTAAATTGGCTTCGCCGGGATAGTAGTACATTTCATCACCCGGGCGATGAGGATCGGCTACGGTAATCAGTAAATCTGTTTTATAGAATGACATGTCATTATTTCCGCCATCCCACAAAATAATATCCGCTTCTTTTTCCGCTTCGCGCAGAATAGCCTCATAATCCACACCGGCGTAAATGATGGTACCGCTGACAATATGCGGTTCGTATTCTTCGCGCTCTTCGATGGTACATTTGTGTTTATCCAAATCGGATAGCTCGGCAAAACGTTGAACCTTTTGTTCCGCCAGATTGCCATAAGGCATGGGATGACGAATGGCTACTACTTTTTTACCCATATCCTGCAATAATTTGGCTACGCGGCGGGTGGTCTGACTTTTACCGCAACCGGTACGCACAGCACAAATACCGATAAGGGGTTTACTACTTTCGATTTGCGTGTTTTTCGTTCCCATTAAACGGAAATCAGCCCCGGCGGCATTCACCATAGCCGAGCGACTCATTACGTAGTCATAGGGTAAATCGCTGTACGAAAACACAACTTCCGTTACATTGTGTTTTGCAATCAAATCCATCAGTTCGCTTTCCGGATAAATTTTGATTCCATCCGGATAGAGTTTACCAGCCAGTTCCGCCGGATATTTTCGGTCGTCGATATCCGGAATTTGTGTGGCCGTAAATGCTACCACTTCATAACGGTCATTATCGCGGAAATAGGTATTGAAATTGTGAAAATCGCGTCCTGCGGCGCCCATGATAATCGTTTTAATGCGTTCCATATCGTCTCCTTGTTCTGTGTAAGAGGGTTCCTGTTTATTCTTCATCCATAAATGGATAGGTCCAGTTTACAGGCGGTACCATTGTTTCTTTGATAGTACGGGCAGTCATCCAGCGCAGAATATTCATGGCACTTCCTGCTTTATCGTTGGTGCCGGAAGCACGTCCGCCGCCAAATGGCTGCTGACCAACCACTGCGCCGGTGGGTTTATCGTTTAGATAAAAATTACCGGCCGTATTACGCAGACGATCAGACATTTTTACCAATGCTTTGCGATCCTGCGCGAAAATGGCTCCTGTGAGCGCATACGGTGATGTGCTGTCACACAGGTCTAAAGTTTCATCTAATTTTTCATCTTCATACACATAGATAGTTAACACGGGGCCAAAGATTTCTTCTTCCATGGTTTTAAATTTGGGATTCGTGGTTACGATGGTGGTCGGTTCGATATAGAAACCTTTGGAGTCATCATAGTTACCACCGGTAATAAATTCCGCTTCGTCCGACTCTGCAGCATATTTTATGTAGGCTGTAATGCTTTCGAACGCGGCACGATCAATTACAGCTGTCATAAAATTGCGGAAATCGGTGGGCTCGCCCATTTTGATTTTGCCTACTTCTGCCACATATTTTTCTTTAAATTCCGGCCAAAGCGAGGCAGGAATGTACATACGGGAAGCGGCGGAACATTTTTGACCCTGATATTCAAAAGCGCCACGCAAAGCGGCCACAACCAACGCATCCACATCGGCGGATTTATGTACAAAAATAAAATCTTTTCCACCTGTTTCACCCACAATGCGCGGGTAGTATTTCATTTTGGAAATGTTATTGCCAACGGTTTTCCACATATTCTGAAAGGTATTGGTGGAACCGGTAAAATGAATACCGGCCAAATCGGCGCTGGCCAGTACCGGATTTCCCACCTGAGCGCCGCTGCCGGGGATAAAATTGATAACGCCGTCCGGCATGCCCGCTTCTTTAAAAAGCTGCATTAAAAAATAACCGGAATACACGGAGCTGGAAGCGGGTTTCCATAGCGAAACATTCCCTACCAATGCTGGTGCGGTTGGCAGATTCCCGGCAATGGAAGTGAAATTAAAAGGTGTTACAGCAAACACAAAACCTTCCAGAGGCCGGTATTCGGAACGATTCCAAACACCCGGAGCGGAATTGGGTTGTTCCTTCATCAGTTCAGCCATGTAAAAAGCGTTAAAACGCCAGAAGTCGCACAGCTCGGCAACGGCGTCAATCTCAGCCTGAAAGGCCGTTTTAGATTGCCCAAGCATGGTAGCCGCGTTCAGCGTGGCACGCCAGGGGCCGGCCAGTAAATCCGCCATTTTTAAGAAGATGGCCGCACGGTGTTCCCAGGGCATTTCAGCCCATTCCTTGCGGGCTTCCAATGCAGCTTTAATCGCCATATCCACTTCTTCTTTACCCGCTTTATGATAAACACCGAGGGTGATATCGTGATTATGTGGTGCGTGCATTTCGGCTGTTTTCCCTGTTTTGATTTCTTTGCCACCAATAATCAGCGGGATTTCAACGGGATTGGCTTGTAATTCATTTAATTTTGCTTTTAATTCTGCCCGTTCTTTGGAACCAGGCGCATAGTTTAAAACCGGTTCATTGTACGGGGTTGGAACTTTGAAGTAGGCATTGGACATAACGCACTCCTTTTAGCTATTTAAATAATTTTTTAGTCTACTATTTTAACACCGGAATATACTTAAATCACTGCACGAAAAGCAACCGTTTTGGGTGTTTTTTTTACAGGTATTAGTACTTGTTTTTTAACAGTTAAAAGGCTGTGTTGTATATATACGAAGGGCTTTATTTTTATGCAGTTTCTTTACATTTTCCGGGCCAAAACTACTGTGGTTGTCTCTTCATTTAAAACACCGTTCCGGTCGTCCAGTACCTGTGCCAGCACAATATAGATTCCCATGGCAGCCGGCGATCCATCGTCCCGTTTTCCATCCCACACTGTAACAAAGTCTGAACCGCTAAAACCGGCTTCATTCAAGGTGCGCACAGTTCGCCCATTGATATCAAAGATTTTAATGCGCAACCTACCGCTCGAGACAGGATTTTTTATGGAAATGAGAACATAATCATCCCTTCCGTCCGCATCCGGAGAAAAGGGATTGGGTGCACAGGATAACTGCATTTGAGCCGGTAAAGGCAATGAAGCATAAATGGAATTGGGCGCACCCGGAGTTGCCTTGCTATCGGCTGTACACGGTCCCCAGTTTCGGGACTGGCGGCTGTCTAAATTGGGATTAATGCGTTCCAAAGAAGGAAGGCCGCTTTCCATTCCTTCCAGCCAACTCCGTTGATAGGGCACCTGTTCCACCCAACCGCCTCCCGGATTGAGTAAATATACAATGTCCCCGTCATTATTCAGATTAGGCCAGTTCTTTAGAGCAATCCAAAGCGAATCGTCGATTTCATAGGAATCAGAAATCGTGTTATTTTCAGAAAACACCTTAAACTGCCCGGGTTGCAGCCAAACAGTGCTATCAATGCAGGCCGTATCTTTTGCATCACTTATGGCAAATCCCAGCAAATTAAAAGGCTTTGTTCCCCTGTTGAATAATTCCACCCATTCCGCTTCATCGTTATCTGTTAAAAATTTGATTTCATTGATTGCAATGGTCATCTTACTTTCATAAACGGTTAAAGAAAGGCAGGCCGTGTTATTAAATGGATTTCCATCCCCGGTCGGTGTTATATTCAGTATAATTGAAAAAAATCCGGCCGATGCAGGGAAATATTTTGCCCTGAACTCCTGCGTTTCTCCGGGCAGTAAATGAATAACCTGTTTTTTATTTGCTATCAAGGTTTCGTTATTCTGAAAGAGAGAATCACCATTATCATCCACAAACAGCAGGATGGAAATCGAATCCGCAAAGGTTTTGGTACCGCTATTAAAGATTTGAAATCTAAGCTGAATGGAATCGGATGTGGTGGGAAACAGAGACGGCAGAAAGGTGAATGAAGAGGCATCCACAGCCAGATCACGGGCAAAGGGCGTTACGGAATTACGGTATCCGGGCGTGCCGCCCAAAATTAAACTATTGGCCCAGTTCGAGGCCAGATTCCCATTACCCAGTATTATTTTTTCATCGGAATAACCCGGTGGATTATCTGTGGAATAGCGGTAATGCTGCACTGTATCCCCTGTGCTGTTTATCAGCAGCAAAGGTTCGCCGGCACCGTTGGCCAGGCCGCTGGCGCCAAAGGCATTATCATCGATTTGCAGTACGAGAGCGCTATCCGGAATGCGATCATCATACGTGGTGGAATGGTCAAAATAACTTCCGTCCAACAGCACTGCAAACTGATGAGGTGCCAGAAGGGTACCCATACCGGCATCCACAATACCATCGGTTCCCGTACTATCGCTAAATTGCCAACCGTTTACGTCCACAGAATCCGAAGAAAGATTGTACAGTTCTACAAATTCATCGTTGTAATCACTGCCCGGCACATCAAACATAATTTCCGAAAACACGATTTGTGCACTAAGCCGGATTGAAAAAAGAAGAATAATAAAAGCACAAGACTTCTTCATCAGGATATTTCCTGTAAAAAACTCTAATTGCTAAAAGAGATGGTGTAGCCTCCCCCGCCACCGCTGCCAAAACGGGAATTGACAATATTGTTGTATATCGATCCAAATGTATAGCTAAAACCAAAGGAAGTAAAGTAGGAATAGGAAGTTGCCAGTTCTTTACGCTGGAGTAATATTTCTTCCTGACTGGCACCGCCGGCAGACAAATTCAACTGATCATGGATGTACGAGACACTACCCATTAAATGAAGCGATAGTCCGCTGATAATTCTAAAATTCAGGTACGTTGACAGGCTCACCTGATTCTTAGATAAGTCATGCAAATATTGTTGCGCATCTATGGAAGTGTTTACTGTTCCCCACGGCTGCGTAACGGAAAGAGTAAGACCCAAATGGTGTTTTGTTAAAAATTCGCTCGTTTTCAGATAAATGGTTTGTTCTGTATAATCAGCATAAGATTCCCCCACTCCATATTCTATTCGCAGTTCTTTACGTGTGGATTCAGAATAAGGGAAAATATTATATTCCACCGCACCATACATACTATATTTCTGATCATAGTTTTGATAGGTAGACTGGCTGAAGTTCCCAAAAAGTCCCGCAGACCAATGATCGGTTAGGCTCTTAACCAAAGTGGCACTTGCACCTTTGCTACGCGAAATACTCGTATAGGTAGTACCGGATATATCAAAATTATTTTCATTATAGCTACCCCGAACCTTTAGACGTATTTTCCAATCCGGTGTGATCCGATTGGCGTACACATTACCGTAAATCGATAAACTGTTGCTTGCTTCCTGTCCGCTGGCAAAGGTGTTGGCGCTTAAACCGTAAACCCAGTAATCCCATTCATCCTTAACCTCTTCCTTTTTATGAGGCTTATTAAAGTTTAATGTTATTTCTTTGGCAATGGGTGTTTTTGCCACGTAGCGCATTAAACCTAATTTTAACAATTCGGTCATTCCTTTTCGCTTATCGTCATACGTATCTGTTTTTCCGGATATATAAGTTAGCGTGTCATTCATGCCGGCAAATTTTTCCTTACCTAAGAACAAAAAACTGTACTCGCGTCCACCACTGCCTGTACTTTGCGATGTAACCAAAATATGTACCTGCGCATCATGACGATCGCGGACATAGTTTACAAATGGGATTTCAGTACGGATAAAATCCTTGTCACAGCTACTACAATCCAAAAATATTTTAGGAGCACCTTCTAAGAGATTAGTCGAATCGGCCGGTACATTCTGTGCCCAAAGCGAAAGAGACAAAAGCAGAATAAAGCAAACAATCAGCAAAGGTTTCATAACATATCCTAATATTAAACGTAAAAAAATGCATAATCAGGTAAGCGCGTTAATACAACGAAATTATATTATATGATTTATCAAATCAAACATAAATAATACGATTGGTCACCCACGGAAGTTGCAAATAAAAAGAAAAAATGTTTCCTGTTGTTTCTGATGGTGAGAAAAATTACATTTCTTGCAGGTTAAAACCAGATTAATATATTTTCGGAATCTATTATGAAATCAGTTTTCATCAGCATATTGATCCTTTTTTTGCTGAGTTGCACAGGAACACAACCACCCGCTTCCGTTACCCGTTTTGCAGATGGATATTACGATTCCGAATATCCTCAAAAGCCGGTATCCTCTTATTTAAAAAAAATAAGTTCGACTGTTCGCCTAATTACTTCCCTTACCTTTTATCGCGAGTATTATTTCCGTTTTGAAGATACGGTTTCCATATCACAAATACATACCAATCCCGAAATAACCCGACAGGCGGATAACACCATTATTGAAAAACCGGCTTCTGGTACGGCTATGCTTGTTTCCATAAAAAACAATAAAGCCTTATTACTTACTTGCGCTCATACGATTTACGAACCGGATACTTTAATTAATTTCTACCAAAA
Organism: Calditrichaceae bacterium; assembly: GCA_024762535.1. Taxonomy (GTDB): domain Bacteria; phylum Calditrichota; class Calditrichia; order Calditrichales; family Calditrichaceae; genus JANTHG01. The sequence goes on along the minus strand of JANTHG010000016.1, from coordinate 1,166 downwards.
TGATCAATCCTCAAGCACCAACCGCATCCGCTCGCTTTCCATTAAAATTCGTCAATCCAAGCATGTGGTAGGTCTTCCCGGGAGTGGACGCCTTACCATTTTAGCAAATGATTCCACGCTTGATCTGGCTCTGGTACAACAAAATATTCCAGTTAACCTTTTTCCTCCCCTGACCGTATTTACTTATCCGCTGGGGAAATCAGCGGAATTAAACTGGGGCAGCTTTGTCTATTTGTTTGGTTTTCCGCACGGTAAAAAGATTGTCAGCAATGCCATCGTAAGCCATCCGAACCGAAATACTGAACATGATTTTATCATCAACGCCACCATGTACCAGGGTGTGAGCGGTGGCCCCATCCTGGCTTTACGGGATGGACCTCCCCATTTAGAATTGGTAGGTATCGCCAACGCCTTACCCATTATTCAACACCTTGTAGTGCGGCCGGATCCAAATCTCGAAATCACGCCATCTACCTTTGGCCAGCCTTATTCAGGTTCGCTTTTTATTGAACGCCAAAATGAAATTATTCAGGGCATGACCTTTGCCCTTTCAGCAGAAAAGATTCGTCTTTTTTTTACTAAATACGAATCTCTTTTAAAAGCTAATGATATTAAACTTAGTGACTTCCCCTTTCTTTCAAAAAGCACCCCGACCCATGAATAGATGGATTATAAGTTACCTCTTGCTTCCGGTATTGCTTTGGGCGCAAACGTCGTCACCCGCGGATTCATCTCATTCGGCTTTTCTACGGCCTGCTATTTACGGAGCCGCTACGTTAAGCGCCATTGGCGGATTATATGCATTTGCGGATGAAGCCTACTATCAGGATAACCGGGTATCGTTTCATTGGGCGCGTCATTGGGATGGCAGCATCGATTGGTTCGATAATTCCTACCGGGGGATTGATAAATTCGGCCATATGTTCAGCGCCAGTTTGTTTGCTGATAATTTTTATTTTTTGGCATTACATTTAGGATATACAAAAAAAACAGCTTCCACTCTGGCTTTTGGCTCGGCGGTTACTATTTTGGGGGCTATGGAAATTTGGGATGCTCATTTTGAGCACTGGGGATTTTCACCGGGCGATTTTCTGGCCAATCTGACCGGAGCGGCTTTTGCATCCCTGAGGCCAAACAGTCCGTTTCTGCGTAGCTTGAATTACAAA
>JANTHG010000015.1 GCA_024762535.1 Calditrichaceae bacterium | reverse complement strand
TGGACTTACCGGCATAGGGCAGTCCTACAATTCCAATTTCCATGGAAGCTCCTTTATTTGTACTTAAATTCCTGTGGAAGCGGGGGATAAACGAATCACAGGTATTTTCTTGCCATATTGTTTTACTCTGTTAAGATACGGAATCCTGAAACTGTTATCAAAGGGGTGCGATTTCTAAATTGGAAAAAAAGAGATTTATGATTAAAATAGACAATAATTAAAAATACAATATTCCGAAGAGGGAATCCGTTTTATCATGATTAAATTACTGATTATTGGTGCCGGTGGGTTTTTGGGTGCCATCCTGCGCTACGAAGTTTCCGGTTGGGCGCATAAACTGTTTGGAAGTAGTTTCCCGTTTGGAACTCTAAGTGTAAATGTACTGGGCAGTTTTTTTCTTGGCTTCTTTCTCGTGTTGGCCAACTCACGATTTATGATACCGGATGTGTACAAAAATCTGATTGCCGTGGGCTTATTGGGCGCCTTTACCACCTTTTCTACATTCTCGTACGAAACTATGGCTCTGCTGCAGGTCAATTTGCTTCGGCAGGCGGCGTTAAATATTACACTCAATATCGTTATGGGGCTTCTGGCAGTGTGGCTCGGCATCGTTGTAGCCCGGTTATTTTAAAAATGAGGTATTAAGATGAAAATCGAAGGAAGCGGAAAGTTGTTGCGTATTTACATTGGATCCAATGATAAATACAAAAGTCTGCCCATGTACGAGGCCATCATCAATAAAGCCAAAGAAATGGGACTGGCGGGAAGTACCATCATCCGTGGCGTACAGGGCTTTGGTGCAGCGAGCCGTTCAATCCACAAAGCGCGCATCCTGCGTCTGTCGGAAAATTTACCGCTGCTCATCGAAATTGTGGACACCCAGGCGCGCATAGAATCGGCCATAGACGCGTTCGGTGAAATGGTGGACGAAGGGGGCAAGGGGGTACTGATGACTCTGGAAACCGTAGAGATTTTACGGTACACACCCGGGAAGAAACATGAATAAACAAAAATATGGAAAAATAAAAAAGAACGAAACCCGCTTGCCCCTTAATGTGTATGGCCGCCAGCCGGTATTGGAAGCGTTGCGTTCGCAAATGATGGTAGAAAAAATCTGGATAGGCGCCGGCGTAAAAGGCCCGGGAATCAGGCATATCCGCAGTTTGGCTGAAAAAAAAGAAGTTGAAGTTAAAATAATCCCCAAAGATGGTCTCCAAAAAAAAGTAGGCGCGGTCGTGCATCAGGGCGTGGCTGCCGCAGTGGTAGTTCAGGCCATCCCGGATGAAGAAGCCTTGCTTGAACGGATGGGGCAGAAAAAAAATCCTCTTTTGCTCGTGTTAGACCAGATTCAGGACCCGCATAATCTGGGCGCTATTTTGCGTACCGCGGAAATCAGCGGCGTGGATGCGGTGATATTACCTGTGAAAGGCAGCGCGGAGTTAACGGCAACCGTAGCCAAAACCTCTGCCGGAGCGCTGTTTCATGTTCCGATTTTTCGCTGCGATGAATTAACGGAAACTTTAGAGCGTTTAAAGAGTTTGAATATTAAAATAGTGGCCACCCTGCCTCGTGCCGAAACCTCTATGTATCAGGTAGACCTAAGCGGTGGTTGTGCCATCCTTGTAGGTAACGAAGGTGAAGGGGTGCGAAAAAATGTATTGCCCTGGTGTGATACCGCGTTGTACATTCCACAATTCGGAAAATTAAATTCGCTGAATGCCTCGGTTTCGACAGCAGTTGTTTTGTACGAAGCATTGCGTCAGCGGCACTCTAACTCCTGAGGAAACAGTATGCAAAAAATTTTATGGGCAGACGACGAAATAGAACTCTTGCAGGCACATGTCTTATTTCTGCAGAAAAAAGGTTACGAAGTAGATACGGTAACCAATGGGAACGATGCTATTTACCGTGCCCAAAATAAAGAGTATGATATTGTGCTGTTGGATGAGATGATGAGCGGAAAAGACGGCTTAAGTACGCTGAATGAACTTAAAGATATGTATCCCCACCTGCCTGTAATTATGATTACCAAGAACGAGGAAGAAAGTTTGATGGAAGACGCTATTGGTAAGCGCATCGACGATTACCTGACCAAGCCGGTCAATCCCAGCCAGATTCTGCTGGCCTGTAAAAAAATTCTGGATAAAAAAAGCATTCTCACGGAAAAACGTAGCGAAACGATTGCCCGGGAATTGTCTCAGCTATCCATGGCCTTGATGAACAATCAGGATGCAACGGACTGGATGAATCTGGCCCTTAAAATGTTCCGCATGGATTTGGAACTGGACAACGAGGCGGATAGCAACTTCCGGCAGGTGCTGTATGACCAGCGCCGGGAGATGAATGTGGAATTTGGTAAATACATCGCTCAAAATTACGGCCGGTGGGTAAACGAAAGCGAAATGGAAAAGCGGCCTGTGCTTTCAGTGGATATTGTGCCGCGCTATGTGGTGCCGGAACTGAAACAGAATAAACCGGTCGTTTTTATGATTATCGATTGTCTGCGTATGGACCAGTGGTTTGTGCTGGAAGAATATTTTTACGAACTCTTTAGGGTGGAACGGGAAAATTACTATTCTATTTTACCCACAGCTACGCCGTTTTCGCGCAATGCGCTGTTCAGCGGACTCTTCCCCAGGGAAATTGAAAAGATGTACCCAGACCTTTGGTCTATGAACGAAGACGACGAAAGTCTGAATCGGTATGAAAAAGAATTATTAGACTTGCAGCTGCGCCGTCAGGGTTTGATGTTAGAGAATGATTTAAAATATGTTAAAGTGATGAACACAGAAGACATGCGCAATCTGGAAAAAAATATGAACAATTATTTAGATTCCAAAATGCTGGCCATAGTGGTCAATTTTGTGGACATCCTCGCGCATAGTCGTTCCGATTTACCCATTCTCAAAGAGATTGCCCCGGATGAATCGGCGTTTCGAACGTTGACCAAATCTTGGTTTGCGCATTCTCCCATTCTCGGAGTTCTAAAAGCCATAGCGCAATCCGGCGCTACCTTATTCCTCACTTCGGACCATGGAAGCGTTCGCGGATTGCATCCCACCAAGGTGATCGGCGATCGTGAAGCCTCTACCAATTTGCGCTATAAATACGGACGCAGTCTGCGGGCCGATAGTAAGCACGCGGTATTCCTGAAAAATCCGGGGGACTGGAAACTGCCTAAGCGCGGCATCAACACCACGTACATTTTTGCCAAAGAAGATTACTATTTCGTCTATCCTACCAATTACAATAAATTTGTGCATTATTATAAAGACAGTTTTCAGCACGGCGGTATTTCTATGGAAGAAATGCTGCTGCCCATCGTCCGGCTTGAGGGGAAGAAATAGAGCTGGTACGATAATTCAATACTTGACAAACTATACTACAATGTGATATATTAAATCATGCTGGAGTTGAAAACAGAATGGTTTAATAAGTGGTCCAAAAAGAATAATATTACTGATGATAAGCTACTTAGTACCATTGAATCCATTCACAATAGCCGTGGAAGTGTTGATTTAGGAGGAAATCTTTACAAAGTTAGGATACCCAGAAGCGGGCAAGGGAAGAGTGGCGGTTTTAGAACAGTACTTGTATTTAAAGAATCTGATCGGGTAATATTTTTATACGGATTTTCTAAGAAAGAAAAAGATAATTTAGATAAAGAAGAATTGAGATTTTTTAAGAAATTGGGTAAGGATTTATTAGAAATCGATAAGAAAGAATATTTAAGATTAGAACAAACAGGCGATTTTATTAGCCTTAAGGAATGGATATGCGAGAAAAAATTAAAAATGCCGTGGGGCATACAGTCCGGGATTTAATCAAGAATGGAATTAAGATCTCGTTTACGGATAAAGACTTAAAAAAACTTGGAATAATCATTCCGGAAGTTGAGATAAGTGCGAAAGATATAAAAGAGATTAGAGAAAAAATAAAGATGAGCCAGAGTGTTTTTGCAAAAATGCTTAACGTGAATTCTTCCTCTGTAAAGCAATGGGAACAGGGAAAACGAAATCCATCCGGTTCCACAAAAGTATTATTAGAACTTCTTAAGATGAATCCAAGTATTTTAAACTATCGAATTGAATATCTTACGCACACGAGAGAAGTATAAAATTTGAAGAATTACAGGGATTTTACTTGTTGCCATCCAGTCTTATTTTAGTCCCAAAAGCCCAATAATTCCGTGTTTGATTACAAAAATGAAATTAGGGAGCCATTATCCGGCTGATTTCACTTCCATTATGCGTTCTTCTTGTATTCCATTCCATTTTCCATTAACTTCAATCGCTTTGGAAGTTTTTTATGACAGAAATTAAAAGCTGGCAATCCGAAGCCGAAGACGATACTATAGCCATTGCCGGGGAACTGGCGCAGCGGCTTAAACCCAACGATGTGGTTCTGTTGGAGGGGGATTTGGGTAGCGGAAAAACCTTTTTGGTCAAAGCTCTTTGTCGACTCTGGCAAACCACCGACGAAGCGGTGAGCCCGACTTTTGCCATTATGCATCAGTACCGCGGACCTCAGCCGGTCAACCATTTTGATTTTTACCGTATTGAGCGGGTAGAGGAATTGGACAATTTAGGTTGGGAAGAATATCTTGAAATGGATGCGGTTACGTTTATTGAATGGCCGCAAATGATAGAATCCCAGCTGGATTCCTATTATAAACTGGAAATTCGTATTATAAACGGTAAACGTCGGTTTACCTTATTTGCATCGTAACTATGATTCTTGCGCTCGAAACATCGGATATTTTATGCAGTGTCGCCTTTTGGGAAAAGGGGCGCACCCTGGTGGAATACAATCTGGAATTGCCTCAACAGCATGCCACCATTTTGGGAGGTTTGGTGGAACAAGGCTTGCAATTTCTTTCCGCTGAAGAACGGCAAAAAAAGTATCCGGTTGATTCCATCGAATCGGTAAGCGTGGCCATTGGTCCGGGCTCCTTCACCGGCTTACGCATCGGGTTGAGTTTTGCTCAGGGATTTTGTTTTGGTAAAAACCTGCCCATAGCCGGTATCTCCAATCATCAGGTTTTGGCGGCGCAAAGTATCGCGCACATAGGCCCTTTATTTACAGCCATTGAAGCGCGGCGCAACGAAGTGTATCTGGCCGAACATGAATGGGTGGAAAACGCGTATTATCGAATTCTGGAGCACCGGATTGTACCCAAAAATGAATTGGAAGATACGCTGCCGGAAAAATCACAGTTGGTTTTGCCCAAAGAGCTTAAGATAGCTCCGGAAATCCTTTCGGCTTTAAAAGAAAAACAGGTTTTGCTGGTGCCGGAAAGGCGTTTTACAGCTGGTGTTTTAGCCGAATTGGGGCAAAAGAAGATAGAACGAGACGGCCAGGATGTTTTGGCTGAGCTGGAACCTCTTTATATTCGGCCTTTTGCCGGCGTGGTATGAGTTTACGATTTCGCCGGATGGAAATCAGAGATGTGCCGGAAATTGCGCGCTTAGAAGCGGCCATTTTTAAGGATGCCTGGCCTGCGGAAAGTTTTGTGGCGGAAATTGAAAATACGCGGATTTCCCATCCACTTGTTATGGAAGATGGGGAAGGAATTGCGGGATACGCCGTAGTCTGGCGGATTACAGATGAAGTGCAAATTAATAATATTGCCGTAGCTCCGCAAGTACAGGGAAAAGGCTATGGCAGCGCGCTACTAAAGTATATAATTGAAAAAATGGAACCGTTTAATGTGGCCTGGTTGGAAGTGCGCGTGTCAAATCGCGCGGCTATTCGTTTATATGAAAAATATAATTTTAAAACCAGGTACCTACGAAAAGCGTATTATTCCGACGGGGAAGATGCGCTGATAATGGAACGACGCAAGTAACCTTAAGGGGAATGTATGGATTGGTTTAAACGTAAAAAAGAGGCCCTTAAGCCTGCAGAAAAAAAAGATATTCCCGATGGCTTGTGGGTAAAATGTGAAAGCTGCGGCGAAGTTATTTACAAGAAAGAACTGGAAAAACGAATGTACGTCTGTCCTAAATGCGATTACCATTTCCGTATTGGAAGCGCCGATTACATTTCCATTTTATTTGATGACGATAGTTTTGAAGAGTTTAACCAGGGCATGCAGGCAGTGGACCCGCTCCATTTCAAGGATTCCAAAAAATATAGCGAGAAATATAAAGCGACTGTAAAGAAAACCAAAATGAACGAAGCGGTGGTAACCGGAACCGGAACCATTGAATCACATCCGGTGGTGATGGCATTAATGGATTTTAAATTTCTGGGCGGTAGTATGGGCTCAGTTGTAGGGGAGAAGATTTCCCGCGCTATTGATAAAGCCATCGAAACTAACACACCGATGATTATTTTATCTTCTTCCGGGGGCGCACGTATGCACGAAGGCATTCTTAGCTTGATGCAAATGGCTAAAACCAGCGCCAAGCTGGCGCGACTGGCTAACAAGAAAATTCCCTATATTTCCATTTTAACCAATCCGACTACCGGCGGTACCACGGCAAGCTATGCCATGCTGGGCGATGTGCAAATTGCCGAACCGGGTGCGCTGATTGGCTTTGCCGGGCCGCGGGTTATTAAACAAACCATTGGTCAGGATTTACCACCCGGATTCCAGCGTTCGGAATTTGTGCAGGAACACGGGTTTTTGGATTTGATTGTTCACCGGCATGAATTAAAACAGCGCATTGGCAAGCTGCTGGAATTCTTTGCCCACAAAAATTAAAATGTCTGAGCTTTCTATTCTCATTACAAACGATGATGGTATTTTTGCGCCCGGTATTCTGGCCTTAAAACAGGCTATGGATAAATTAGGGCGGGTAACTGTGGTAGCGCCTCTTTCCGAAAAAAGTGCAGTGGGGCACGCTATTACCTTATCCGACCCCCTTCGGGTGGAAACCGTAGAACGCGACGGCGATTTTTTTGGCTATGCAGTAAACGGTACGCCTGCCGACTGTGTAAAACTCGCAGTAAGTGCGTTATGCGAAAAAAAGCCGGATCTGGTAGTCAGTGGAATTAATCTGGGGCCGAATACAGCCACTAATATTTTGTACTCCGGAACGGTTTCCGCAGCCGCCGAAGGCGTGATGCTGGGCATACCGTCCATGGCCGTTTCGGTAGCTTCTTTTAGTAAAACCAACTTTGAACCGGCAGCCCGTTTTGCTCTTTCGCTCGCGAATAAAATATTTCAAAAAGGATTGCCGGATGGCACTTTGCTTAATGTGAATGTGCCGGCCGTACCACAGGAAGAAATTCGCGGTGTGCGCATGACCCGGCAGGGAAAAGGCGGATATACTACGGCTTTTGATAAACGTAACGATCTACATAACCGAACCTATTACTGGCAGGGCGGTAAACACAATCAGATTGATTCCGGCCTGGATGTGGATGATTCCGCAGTTATGGAAAATTATATTTCTGTAACGCCTGTACATTACGATTTAACCAACCACGCTTTTTTAAAGGATCTGCAAGCATGGCAATTGCAACTGTAAACCATGAAACCATTTTAATTCTAGATTTTGGTTCTCAATATACCCAGCTTATTGCCCGCCGTGTACGTGAACAGGGCGTGTTTTCCGAAATACATCCTTATAATGCCGATTTAAATGTTTTTAAAAACCGTAACCTAAAAGGGATTATTCTTTCCGGAGGTCCGGCATCGGTATATGAGGAAGATGCTCCGCGTATTGGCAAAGAAGTGTTCGAACTCAATGTACCGGTACTCGGAATTTGCTACGGCCTGCAATTGATGACGTTTTTGTTTGGCGGGAAAGTGGTTCAGGCGGAAGAAAAAGAGTATGGCCCGGCCCAACTGCATCTTTTAACTGCCAGTCCCCTTTTTAAAGAAATACCGGACCAGAGCAGGGTGTGGATGAGTCACGGTGATAAAGTGCTGACCTTGCCGGAAAATTTTCATCCTATTGCCCAAACCGACAACGCACCTTTTGCCGCCATTCAGCATGAAACTCAACCCTATTTTGGCTTGCAATTTCATCCGGAAGTAACCCACACACAATTTGGCTCTGCCCTTATTCGTAATTTTCTGTTTGAAATCAGTGATTGTACCGGCGACTGGTCTCCGGCTTCGTTTATTGATGAAAGCATCCGCCACATAAGGGAAACTGTGGGTGACCGGCATGTGCTGTGCGGGTTGAGCGGCGGTGTGGATTCTTCGGTGGTGGCGGTGTTGCTGCAAAAAGCAATTGGCGAGCAACTGCATTGTGTGTTTGTGGATACCGGGCTTTTGCGCTATAAGGAAGCGGAAGAAGTGGAACGACTGTTCACGGAAAATTATGATATTAAATTGACCGTGATCAATAGTAAAGGCACCTTTTATAGTAAATTAAAAAATGTTACGGACCCGGAACGCAAACGGAAAATAATTGGTGAAGAATTTATTCGAGTTTTTGAAAGGGCAGCCGATAGTATAGGAACATTTGATTTTCTGGCTCAGGGAACCTTATATCCGGATGTGATTGAAAGTGTCTCTTTTAAGGGACCGTCCGTAACCATTAAATCGCACCATAATGTGGGCGGCTTGCCCGATACATTCGATTTTGAATTGCTCGAGCCTTTGCGTGAACTATTTAAAGATGAAGTGCGCGCGGTGGGCCGGGCGCTGGGTATTCCTGAAATTCTGATTGGCCGGCATCCCTTTCCGGGGCCGGGTTTGGCTGTACGCATTCTCGGTTCCATCACACCCGAACGGGTAGATGTTTTGCAGCGCGCCGACGCTATCTTTATAGAAGAATTGCACAAAGCAAACATTTACAACGAAATCTGGCAGGCCTTTGCCGTGTTGCTGCCTGTGCAGTCTGTAGGTGTAATGGGTGATCAACGTACTTATGAAAATGTACTGGCCCTGCGTGCGGTAACCAGTACGGACGGAATGACAGCGGATTGGTATGAAATGCCTTATTTTGTATTGGCGACAGTTTCCAATCGGATTATTAACGAAGTCCGGGGAATCAACCGGGTGGTTTACGATGTAAGTTCCAAACCGCCGGCAACTATTGAATGGGAATAACTCTAAGGAGAACAATATGTGTGGTATTGTAGGATATCTCGGTAATCAGGAAGCCGCATCTATTTTGATTAACGGTTTAAAGCGCTTGGAATATCGTGGCTATGATTCTGCCGGGATTGCCGTACTAAACGATCATCATATCAATATGGCCCGGGAAGTGGGAAAAATTCGAAATCTGGAAGACTCTCTAAACGGTCACTTGCCCGTTGGAAGTGTGGGGATCGGCCATACCCGTTGGGCGACGCATGGTCAGCCTAGTAAAGAAAATGCGCATCCGCACATGGATGGCTCCGGTAATATCGCACTCATTCATAATGGAATCATAGAAAATTTTTCCACTTTACGCAAAGTGCTTGAGAAAAAAGGGCATACCTTTAAATCAGATACGGATACGGAAGTCATTGCTCATTTAATTGCCGAGCTTTATACCGATAATTTTGAACAGGCGTTTCGTGACGCTCTTCTACAGTTGGAGGGTACCTTCGGTCTGGCTGTTATTACCATGTATGACCCGGATAAAATTTTCGTAGCCCGTAAAGGCAGCCCCATTGTTATAGGGGTGGGAGAAGATGAGTTTTTTGTCGCTTCGGATGTTACCCCTTTGGTTCCTTTTACCAGAAATGTGTTTTATCTAGAAGATGACGAAATGGCTATCGTATCACGCAGTGGAATTATCACCAAAACGATTTTTAACAAGCCCATCGAAAAAACAGTGGAACAGATTACCTTTGATGTGGAAGATATGGATAAGGCCGGGTATGACCACTATATGCTCAAAGAAATTTTTGAGCAACCGAGTACCATATTAGATACCATGCGTGGACGTTTGCTGCGAGAAGAAGGACTGGTAAAACTGGGTGGCCTGGCTGAAATGGAAGACTTGCTGGTTAATGCGGATAAAATCTACATCACAGCTTCCGGAACTTCCTGGCACGCGGCACTGATTGGCGAATATTTAATAGAGGAATATTGCCGCATACCGGTGGAAGTGGAATACGCTTCGGAATTTCGTTATCGTAATCCGATTATTAAAGGGAAAGAAGTAGTGATTGCCATCAGTCAATCCGGAGAAACAGCGGATACGCTGGCTGCTCTGCGCGAAGGTAAACACAAAGGCGCAACCGTACTGGGCATTGTAAATAATGTCGGTTCCACCATTGCCCGCGAAACCGATGCCGGTGTGTATATTCATGCCGGGCCGGAAATAGGTGTGGCCAGTACCAAAGCATTTACCTCTCAGGTAACCGCTCTGATTTTAATTACGCTAATGATTGCCCGCAAACGCTATATGTCCGTAGTACAGGGTAAACAGTTAATAGATGATTTATTATCGATTCCCGAAAAAGTACAGCGTATTCTGGATCAAAATGAAACTATAAAAGAGATTGCGAAAGCATATAAAGATGAGCGTAATTTTCTGTACCTCGGACGCGGGTTTAACTTTCCTGTTGCCCTGGAAGGCGCACTTAAGCTCAAGGAAATTTCATACATCCATGCTGAGGGCTATCCGGCAGCAGAAATGAAACATGGACCCATTGCCCTGATTGATGAAAATATGCCTGTAGTTTTTATAGCCAATAAAGATGCTATTTACGATAAGATTGTTAGTAATATCGAAGAAGTACGCGCCCGTAAAGGCCGGGTAATTTGTATTGCTAACGAGGGAGATACGAAAATTGCCAAATATGCGGACCATGTGATTTACGTTCCGGAAACCTGGCAGGCGCTTTCACCCTTGCTAACGGTGATTCCTTTACAATTGCTGGCTTATCATATTGCTGTTCTGCGCGGTTGCGATGTGGATCAACCTCGGAATCTGGCTAAAAGTGTAACGGTGGAATAAAGGAGTATTATACGTTGCGTTTCATTATTCTAGTATTAATTATAGCTTCTCAACTCATTGCGCAAAAGGCAACCAAGCGTGAATGGACCATATTTAATAAAGGTCTTCAGGATTATAAAACCGGGCAATTTGAACAGGCTGCTCGGGATTTTGAAATTGTTCTATCTAAGTTACCTCATAATCATTTACAAACGGCCCATCATCTGATGCTCGCAAAGTCTCTATATAAGAGTGGAAAATATCAGAAGTCCTTGAAGGAATGTGAACAGTTTCAGAAAAAATATCCTGATAGCAGGTATATACCATATATTTTTATTCTTGAAGGAAATAATTATTTTCGACTGGATCGTTTGCAAACAGCTGTGGAAAAATGGCTAAAAGCAGCAGAATCATCCAAAGAAAGAACCCTGCAGGAAAAAGCCCTTAAACTGGCTGATAGTACGGTACGTTATCGTTTGGATAATCAGGGGCTTTTGTATTTGCAACATGAATTACGTAGTGATTTTGCCCTCCAGTTTGTCCTGTACCATCAGGCAGAACGTAGTTATGAAAAGAACAATTTTCCTTCGGCCCAAGCTGCCTTAAAAAGACTTCTGAGCTTAAACGGTCAGAATACCATATATGAAGCCAAGGCTCAAAAAATGTTTGATTACCTTGGCAACAAACAGAATAGTGCTATCCGGGTAGCAGCTCTCCTTCCGTTAAGTGGCTCTAATGCCGATGTGGGCCAGGCTTTGCTTGCAGGAGCCCAATTGGTGGTTGATAAATATAACAGAGAAAAAGGACTGACCATTGAATTAGTTCCTTTTGACTATGAAACACGTATTGCCACCGCCCTTCAGCTCATAAAAGAAATTTCCGGAGATCTTTCCATTTCTGCTATTTATGGCCCGGTCGAAAATGATATTGCAACAGCTTGTGCAGCTATTGCCGACTATGAACATATCCCTTTGATTACACCGACTGCTACAGAAAAAAGTTTACGTACTCTGTCTGGTGAATCGATTCAGCTTTCCATTCCTATGGATGTGGTTGTTCAAAAACTGGGGCATTATGCTCAGGATTCTCTTCATCTCAAACGTTTTGCCACTGTAGCACCTATTGATGATTATTTTGTTCGATTGACTAAATTATTTATTAAACAACAGCAACAACTTGGTGCTCAACTTGTTACAGATCAATGGTATTATCCCGGCGATCTGGATATAACACCCCACTTTAAAGCGCTTAAACGAGTTGGTATTAAACTCATGTTTCAGGATTCTGTCATGCAGGAAGATACAACACTAACCCAGGCCCAGGTGGATTCTTTATATAAATTGTATCAGACAGAACAGAATGAGATTTTAAAAGAAACCAATTCGCGTATTGATTCGGCAGACATTGCTGTAAAAACCATTGATGCCCTGTATATGCCGGTATTTACCGATGATATCAGTATGATTGCTTCCCAATATGCTTATTGGAATGTACAGGCTCAGGTACTTGGCAATAGCGATTGGTATGATGAAATTCTCTTAAAGAAGAACCGTTCGTATATCAACGGACTTATTTTTACTTCGGACGGCTATCTGAATAAAGAGAGTTTTGATTTTCGGCGTTTTCGTAACGGTTTCCGGGATGCCAATAAACGAACACCGGGGAAATACGAACTTATCGGCTATGATACCTTTAATTTTATTCTTTCAGCAATAACTGATGCACCCAAAAATTTAAGTCGTGAAGATTTTCTGGAAGCCATTAAGGCCGCTCCGGTTTACAATGGTGTGTACCGAAATTTTGATGTGGGCAAAAAACGCTATAACGATGCGGTTCGCCTGTTAAAATATACAAACGGACTCATATTACCGATTCAATAATGGCTCTTTTTACGACCTTTTCGCTGTTTCAAAACCAACCAAGGCTGGTCCAGGCCTTTTCCACCCGAAAAGGCGGCGTCAGCTTTCCACCCTACGGGGCCCTCAATCTGGGTTTACACACCGGAGATAAGCGCGAAAATGTATATAAAAACCGCGCATTGTATTTTGAAGCGTTACATATTCCACAAGACAAACTGGTCTTTCCCGAACAAGTGCATTCGGACTGTGTGAAGGTGGTGGATAAACCGGGCAAAGTTTCCCGTTGTGATGCACTTATTGCCCGCAATAGTAATCTTTTTTTGACTATTCAAACAGCCGATTGTTTTCCTGTGTTTTTATATGACCCACAGGCTCGGGTAGTGGGTATTATCCATTCGGGCTGGCGTGGCACTGCCCGGAATATTGTGGGGAAAACCATTGCTTTAATGGAATCGGAATGTAATGTAAATCCCGAACGAATCATAGCGGCTATTGGCCCCGGTGTACAGCAATCCTGTTACCAGGTAGATGATCAAACAGCATCTCATTTTAATGAGCGTGATCTCGTTCCCGATGGAATCGGCCATTTTAAATTAGATGTGCAGGGAGCGATTGTCCGGCAATTACAAAACGCCGGAGTAGCTGACGAACGGATGGAACGGGATACAACCTGTACCCATTGCGAAACCGATTTATACTATTCCTATCGCAGAGACGGGCATCAAAGTGGGCGTATGATGGGCGTAATCGGGATGGTCGAAAATTAATCGGATTTGCTTTTTGGAACTAAAGCCAGTAATTGTACATTACCTTTAATTTCTGGTTTGCCATTCTTCGCAAAAATATGCAATTTCCCCCCCTGATCAATTAAAAACAATGGATAAACAGTATCCGGATACATTTTTTCAAATGCATTTAAATCAAAGGTATCGGTTAAATGTGTATGTTTAATTTCATAATTATTTAAAAAAGCCGAATCTAAAAAAGAGAAGGTCATATTCTCTTCCCATAAAATTCTGGTTGACAACTCGATTTCTGATTTTTTACCGGCTGGAAGTTGTGTCTTATCTGCCGGTAATATATAAATCTCAGAAGTCTCAAATAAGTCCATAAAATGAATAGCAGCCAAATGGTTTACTTCATCATTGGAAGTGAGCAAGAGCATTTTCCCCAGTAAACTTAAATCAATTTCATCCAAAGCATTTTTAGATAAGATATTACCATAATAAACCGGTAAGCCATCCATTCGTGCCTGAGTGATATGGTGCCAATTCGCATCAGCCAGCAAAACGGAAATTTTTAGATCATGCAACGCTTTGGCTATTTCCCTCGCCCAATGATGTGCACCTACAATGAGCAGCCCCTGTGGATCGGGGACAGCCAGTTTTAAACGTAATGCAACAAATTTTGCCGTTAAACTGTAAAAAGTAACCGTTCCGATAATAACCAAAAAAATAACAGGTACCAGTGCATCGGCCTGTCCATAACCTGCTTCTGTCAGTTCAAGTGCAAAAATAGAACTGACCGCAGCAGCTACAATCCCACGTGGTGCCATCCAATTAAGCAATATTTTTTCTTTATGAGATAGCCCACTTTTAATAGTAGAAAGGTAAACGGCCAGGGGACGGACAATAATTATTAACACCAAAAGGAATAGAACGTGGGAAAAATTCAGAGAATAAAACTGCTCAAGTGAAAGCCGGGCTGCTAAAATAATAAACAGGGAAGAGATAAGAATTACCTGTAAATTCTCTTTGAACTCGAGGATAAGTTTTATCGAAAAGTAATTTTGATTACCGAGGATGATACCCATCAGGGTGACTGCCAGTAAACCGGACTCCGGCTGAAAGAAATTAGCGCCGACAAACACGCCTAAAACCACAATCAGTGTAACCGGGCTGTGCAGATTGTCAGGAATCCAGTATTTTCGAAACATAATAATAAGAATTCCCGCACCAACGATACCCAATAAACTACCAAAAAGGATAGTTTTTGCAATCCCTCCAATTACTACAATTCCCGCTTCGCGTGCATTGGTGGCAATAATCGATTCAAAAACCAGAATAGCTAAGCTGGCGCCAACAGGATCGTTTACAATTCCTTCCCAGCGGATAATGGTACCGATATTACCCGGCACGCGCAGGTAGCGTAATAATGGAATGACAACGGTTGGACCGGTAACGACTAAGATAGCGCCGGCCAGCAAAGATAAGCCAATATCCCAGCCCAAAATAAAATAGGCAGCAAGGGAGGAAAATGTCCAGGTGATTAACGCACCCAATAGAATAAGCCGGGAAACCGCATGGCCAATTCCTTTAAGTTCATTGTACCGTAGACCAAGCCCCCCTTCAAAAAGGATGATGGCTACCGAAAGTGAAACAAAAGGGAAAAGTGATTTTCCGAATAGGTCCACCGGATTAATTAATCCGCTGAACGGTCCCACAGCAAATCCGGTGAGCAGTAAAAGTAGAATGGACGGTACTTTAATTCGCCATGAAACCCACTGAACTGCAACACCAAGGATGAGAATAAGCGCCAGGCCAAATACAACTTGTTCTTCCACGATAATTCCTCATATACAATAATCATCTTTTATCCTGAACTGTGGAAAAAGATTAAGTTTCAAGTTTATATATATTTAGTATATAATTCAATAAATAAATTGTCAGATAAATATTTTGTTAAGCCAGATGCTCTTTTATGCGATCTGCTACCCTAAACGAATTAGCGTAAATGGTCCAGGTATACGGAACACTTCCGCCTGTGGGCATAAAGCTTCCGTCTGTCACATATAAATTGTCCACATCATGAGCACGGCAGGAAGGATCCAGAACAGAAGTCCGGGGATTGCTTCCAAAACGGCAGCCTCCGGCAATCAGGTTAGAGGGTGGGGCACCGCTGACACTGGAAAAAATATTCTCGGCTCCCATTGCTTTTAGAACACGTTCGCTTTTTTCTGCGAGGTAAGCGGCTACTTTTAGATCATGTTCATGATATCCAAGGCGTACCTTTGCTACCGGCGATCCCCATTTATCTTTTACCTGTCCATCCAAATCCACAAAACAATTATCCGTGGGCAACCAGTCGTTAAAAATTTCAAAACGGAAGTGACGACCGCCGGTAAAATAGCGTTCCATTTCCCGTTTAAGCGGTTTACCCCACAGTAGCTGGCCCTCTTCCCATTTAAGCCCCATAGCCCGGGCAATGGGATTGGCGTGTTTGAACATAAATTCAATTGTGCCGCCCTTGATGCGCCGATTGAATGGCTGATCGTCAATGAAGTAGTAATCATCAATGGCCCTGTTCACAAACAGACCGCGTATTTTTAAATTCTGTATGTCACTTTCGCTGTAATTACTGTAGGGCAGTAAGCCTCCACCGGAGCCACCGGCGGAGAAAATGAGGTTTTTACCCACCAGCCCGTTATTGTTCGCCAGGCCATTGGGATGTTTAGGCCCTGGCGATGAGAGTAAAAGTCGGCTGCTCTCAATGGGGTTGCAGGCAACCACAAAAATTTTGGCGGAAACCTTTTTACTATTTCCCTTTTGATCAAAATAGTGTGCGGCGACCACATTCCCTTTGGCGTTGCTTTCTAATTTGAATACCTTGGCATGCGGACGAATTTCACAATACCCGCTGCGGGCTGCATGATCCAACAATGCGGCACGGGAACTACCTTTGGCGCCTGTGGTACATGGATAGCTTCCACAGTAGTTGGTATAAGCGCAGGCATTGCGTTGCATGGCCGGCTGAGGTAAAACGGCGCGTGGTACGGGCAAAGGATGCAGGCCAATCCGGCGACAGGCTTTGTCAAACATGGCGGAAATGGGATGTTCCTGTGTGGGCGGATAGGGAAAATCTTTTGTGGATCGTGGCTCCTGAAAGGGATGCTCGGTAACCCGGCCGGAAACGCCTACTACAGATTCCACCTTGGCGTAATACGGTTCAAGATCGTCATAACTAATGGGCCAGTCTACCACATTGGCGCCTTTGATGGGGCCGAAGGTGGATAGCAGTTTAAAATCTTCCGGTTTCATGCGGTGGAAAAAACCGCTCATAAAATTACTGGATCCTCCCACCACACAACCGTTCCAGAAATCCCAGCCCGAATCGTAAGTGGATTCCGCCTGCCAGGTTCCGTCTTCGGCTTGTTGTTCCAGTACATGGCGCTCATCTTGTAAATTAGGAGAATAAAAGCTGCGCCGTACAGTTCGGATTTCATCTTTATTAAAATCCGCTTCTGTAAACCAGGGGCCTTTCTCCAGAACCAGAACCATCTTTTTGTTTAAGGCCAGTTCATAAGCAACGGGGCCCGCGCCGGCTCCGCTGCCGATTACGCACACATCATATTCAAAATTCATAATTTTACGGTTTCCTGTGAAATGCTACTGCCGTAGCGTGTGGCTGTGGTGGGCCGTGGCAGACCCGGAATGTGCTCCAGCCATTTCCAGCCGATTTCATTCGGATTGCCTCCGTAAACCGGATCGCTTAACAGCGCTTCAAATATATAGGTGAGTAAAATCGAAAGCCAGCTTTCACCCCAGTTGAAATTGCGGATTTCCAAAAGTACATCTTCCTGTTTGCTTTCCGGAAGGGTTTGGAAAGCGGGTAGTGCGTTTTCTTTTAAATAGTTTTGAAGTTGATTAACACCGGATACAATAAAATCGCGGATCTCTGGATCAAAACCGGGCTGTCCCAGGGTCATTTGCAGATAGGGGCCGGCATGGATATCCATCGCACCTGGGGCATATTCTTCGTGGGGGAAAAGATGTTCTTGCACCGCTTCAATTGTTTTGAATTGTGTGTCAGAAAACCGGAATGTATGCTTTTTTGCTGGAGGTTGAGGGGTACAGCCGGAGAAAGGCAGGAGTGTTGCCACTGCAGCGGTTCCCATCCCTGCAAGGAAGGAACGCCGTTTTATGGCGCTATGCTCCAGTAAACGATCTATTTTTTCCTGAAGCGAAAGAGTTGAACGATTCATGATATATCCTCTTTTTCTGACAACCAAATCTAAAGCTATGAAATTCCTTATGCAAGACAGAAAAAAGGCTTTGTCTTATTCCGCATCTTTTGTTGATAAACGTTTGTTCACACATTAAATTAACCTAAATCGAAATAAATGAGGATTCCGCATGGCCAAACGATGTATCATTTTAATTCTGTTTGTATTATTCCTTTTATCAGCTTGTTCGCAAAATCCTGAAACACAGATTGCTCAGTTTAACACCAGGGCCCGGGCGATTGCTCAAAAATATATTCCGGATAAAGCATTGGATGTGTTCCGATATGAACTGAAACAAAATAATAAACAGTGGGTACTGAACGGCGCCACCACGCGCACCCAGGCGGCAGAAGCCTTGCGCCAGGCAGCAGACAGTTTACTTGGGGACGAACATTATTCGGATCGTTTTAAAGTGCTGCCTGATCCGGCTTTGGGTGATTCGGCCTACGCGGTAGTGATTGTTAGTGTAACCCCGGTGCGTCGGGGTCCAAAACACGCCAGTGAAATGCTGGATCAGGTGATTATGGGTAATGCCCTGCAATTACTGGAAAAGCACGGGGGCTGGTATCTCACTAAAAACCACTATGGTTATATCGGATGGGTCAATAAAACAGCGCTTCAGCGTATGGATAAAAAAAGTCAGGAAGATTGGCTTCTTTCAAATCGTATGCAGGTAACAGCCTTAGAAAGTTTTGTTTATGTGAACCCATCGCGTAAAGCGTTGCACGCAGCGGATCTGGTGCTCAATTCGACGGTAAAAATAACCGGTCGAAAGGGGAAGTGGTTGCAGGTGGAACTGGCCGACGGCACAACAGGATTTGTTCCGGCTGAAGATTTGGGGCCGCTCGTTATAAATATTGATTCGAAACGCGTTCCGTATCAAAATATTATTCGCAGCGCGAAGCGAATGTTGGGTATGCCCTATTTATGGGGAGGCAAATCCAGCAAGGCTAATGATTGCTCCGGTTTTACGCAAACCGTATTCCGTGCTAACGGCATTCAGTTACCAAGAGATGCCAGACAGCAGGCTTTACTTGGAGAGACAATTGTACCCAAAGAGGATTTTTCTAATGTTCATCCCGGTGATTTACTCTTTTTTGGAGTAGGGAAGCGCATAACCCATGTGGGCATTAGTCTGGGCGGATATAATTTTATCCATCAGGATAGCGATGTGCACATAAATAGTCTTGATAAAGACGCGGATAATTATAATGCCTATCGAAAAAAATCTTTAAAGGTCATTAAACGTATTTTAAAATAATGGAGTCGGATATGAGCTTAACGCGAAAACAATTTTTATCGGTTTCCGGATCGTCCCTGTTGGGATTTTCACTGTTTAACGCGGTGAACGGTTATGGAAGCGCGGCAGGCATACAGCCAAAAAGGGGAAGCGGGAAAATGAGTATTGAAGTTAAAACCAAAAAACTGGAACTGGCGCATACCTGGACCATCTCAAGGAATTCCAGTAATTTCAAAAACAATGTATTTGTAAAAATTGAACGGGATGGTATTGTGGGCTATGGTGAAGCCGCGCCGAATGTGCGTTATGGCGAGGATCATGAGCTAACTACCAAGAAAATCAATGAAGCGCGCAGTATTTTTACGGATAACGAACTTTTCCACTATATGAATATTAAAGAAGCGATGGATTCCAAAATCCTGAAGCAGAGTTGTGCCAAAGCGGCTTTGGATATTGCTTTGATGGACTGGGTTGGGAAAGCGCTGAATGTGCCTTTGTACCAGTTTTTCGGGCTCAATCCGGCCAACGCACCGCTTACTTCGTTTTCCATAGGCATCGATACGCCGGAAGTGATTAAGCAGAAAGTACGGGAAGCCGAGCCGTACCCTTTGCTGAAAGTAAAAGTGGGTAAACCGAATGACGAAGAAATTATCGGCGCCGTACGCAGCGTAACCGATAAACCGATTCGTGTGGATGCCAATGAGGGCTGGAAAACCAAAGAAGAAGCGCTGGAACGTATTTTATGGCTTAAAAGCCAGGGTGTTGAATTTATCGAACAGCCCATGCCTGCCCATATGCTGGAGGAAACAGCCTGGGTGCGTGAACGGGCCGGTATTCCCATTATGGCCGACGAAGCGGTTAAAACCGCGGCCGATATCCCCAAGCTGGCTACGGCATATGACGCTATTAATATTAAACTGATGAAATCCGGCGGTATGCTGGAAGCCTGGCGTATGATAGGCATGGCCAAGGCGATGGGTATGAAAATTATGCTCGGTTGTATGATCGAAAGTTCAGTTGCCATCTCCGCCGCCGCACATTTGGCGCCCTTTGTGGATTGGGCGGATTTAGACGGAAATTTACTGATTAAAAACGATCCTTTTAGCGGTGTTAAAGTGGATCACGGTAAATTTGTATATAATGATAAACCCGGTTTGGGTGTGGAAGGCAAATTCTAAAAGCCGTAATCAGGGGAACGCGAAACCGCGTTCCCTATTTTTTTCCTTCCAGCTTCTTAAACGAAGCATCCAGAACCTTGTATTTTTTCCATCCTTTATAATCATAATGCCACCATTCGGTACGGATGGGCTTAAATCCGTGTTTTTCCATGACCGTACGCAAAATCCAGCGGTTACGCAGGATATTCGTGGGTAAATTCCAATAATCCTGATGCGCTTTTTTACTGAAGGAATCGAACCCCGTAGGCATGGGTAATTCTTTGCCGTTGGTATCTACCAGAGTTAAGTCCACAGCCATGCCGCGATTATGGCGTGACCCTTTTTTCGGGTTTGCCACGTAATGCGCGTTTGGCATAATTTCCCACATTTTTTTCTGAACGGACAGGGGACGATATCCGTCATAAATTTTAAGCCCCAGTCCAATATTTTCCAACTCCTTTTGCACATCGTCTAAGGCGCGGGCCGCTTCGTAACGTAAAAAGCAGCGCGGTTCTGGATACACTTTTTGGTGCAGAAAATTATTGTCCGTGGCGTAGCGCAAATCCAGCTGGATATGGGGATTCACGGAAATGACTTCGACCAGAGCGGAATCCACTTGTGCGAAAAGGAATCCGGTAAACAGAATACAGAATAGGATTGTTTGTCTGAACATGAGCATACCTCCTAATAGAATCATTTAAACCTACGAAAAAAATATGAAAATTCCACTGCATCCCACATAATTTTTTTGTATATTGGGGTTCACTTTATAGAGATTTATTATTCAGACTCAGCATGATAAAGGAAATGCACATAGGAGGAATGAATGGAAAAAGCTAATCTGGATTGGAGTAATTTACCTTTTGGTTATATGAAAACAGATTTTCATTTGGAGTATTATTACAAAGACGGAAAGTGGTCGGAAGCAAAAGTTGTTGAGAAAGATACAATCGAATTAAGTATGTCGGCAACCAGTTTACACTACGGCCAGGAAGCCTTTGAGGGGTTAAAGGCCTACGAGCATAAAGATGGCAGCGTAAGCCTGTTTCGGCCGGAAGAAAATGCACGACGTTTGCAAAAATCGGCCGAAAAACTCATTATGGTTGCACCGCCGGAAGAACTTTTTCTGGAAGCTGTGGAAAAGATTGTTCAACTAAATAAACGTTTTGTACCACCTTACGGAACAGGCGCCGCTTTATACATCCGGCCGTTGCTCATCGGAATTTCCGGCATGCTGGGTGTGCAGCCTTCGAATGAATACCTCTTTTTAGTATTTGCTTCTCCTGTTGGCCCTTATTTTAAAGAAGGGCTGAAACCGCTTAAGTTTAAGATTGAAGAAAAAATGAAACGGGCCGCACCGGGTGGTACCGGTGATGTAAAAGTCGGCGGTAATTACGCGGCCAGCCTGCGGGTTTCCCGAGCCGCACGCGCCGAAGGTTTTAAAGAAGTGATTTACACGGATGCGGAAACCAATCAGTATTTGGATGAATCCGGACCGGCTAATTTCTTTGCCATTAGTAAGGATGGCAATTCTTACATTACACCCAAATCCGAAACGATTTTGCCCAGTATTACGAATAAAAGCCTGATGTATCTCGCGGAACACGATTTGGAACTTACGGTTGAAAACAGGCCGGTAAAAGTGGACGAAATTTATGATTTCTCCGAGGCTGGTTGCTGTGGAACCGCGGCCGTGATCACACCGATCGAGAGCCTCAGCTTTAGAGATGATACCATAGTTTATACCAAAGACGGAAAGGTCGGCCCTGTATCTCAGCGTTTGTACGACCGGTTAACCGGAATGCAGGTTGGGGATGTGGAAGATAAATTCGGTTGGAATCGAAAAGTAAAGCTGGATTGATTTTAAGAATTAGAATAAAAAAAGCCCGCCATTTGGCGGGCTTTTTTTATTTACTGCGTTTTTTATCGAATAATTTATTGAGGATTTGCAATAACATACCAATCGAATTGGCAATATTTTGCAGGGGCTGTTTTATTTCTTTACTGAATAATTGTTCCAATTCTACCACATCATCTACCGTGGATTCAACTTTTTTAGATACGGTGTTCAGCGTTACACTGATATCCTGTACATTTTCCATCAGTTCCGGCAAATCTTTATTGACGATGGAAATGGTTTTGTTCACGTTTTGCAGTGTATCTTTTAGTTTCAGTACAACCGGAAACAGCAGATACACTAAAACAGTGAGTGACAGAAAGAACACAATAAGTGCAATTTCCCAGGCCATATTAGTCTCCAGACAAATTTAAATGATTAGGCTTCGTCCGTTTTGGGTTCTGCTTTTTTGCGACGGGTTCTTTTTTTAGGCGCTTCTTCTTTCGATTCGGCTTCAATCGGCTCGGCATCGTCTCCGGCTATTTCGGCTTCAAAATCACGCTCTTCAGATGTCGCTTCGTCAAAAACCTTTTTGCTTCGGTCTAGAGTTTCGGTGATTTTTTCTTTTAAATCACCCAATTCATCTTTGATTTTGTCCAATTCTTCTTTGGCCTTTCCCAACAGTTCATCGCTGTCACCCATCAAGTTTTCGCGCATGTCGCGTCCGCTTTTGGGTGCAAATAAAACACCTACGGCTATCCCGACCAAACTGCCGAATACAAAGCCCTTGAACATATCTCCGCTTTCTGCTGCCATTGCTAACCTCCACTCATATTTTATTTATATGTTGTTTTTTTTAAAATACAGAATCACGCTGCGCAATTCAATATAAAAACAGCTTAGTTTATATACGGATACGTGACCGTTAAGTTTTGTGTTATTGACCCTAATAGGAGAATTAGTATAAGCAGTGCCCATATAAATATCGAAAGTTGCAAAAAATGTAAAATGTCGATATTTTTTTATTCCGTCTATATCTCAACCACCTTGGATATTTTTAAATCTGTTTTCTGCGCAGGAAAGTTGGTGGCAAAATGATGCGCAAACGTTTAGGGGGGATATTTTGTGTTTATGGAATGGTGATAGAATAATATTTGACAAAGCTTAATCAACTGATTAAATTTAAAGGCTAAATATATAAAAGAGGAGCGCTCTATGTCCATCGAAACACTGGATATGAAAAAAATCCGTGAAAATAAAATAAATATATATGAAATGTGCTTAGTTATCGCGGCACGTGCCCGGCGCATAAACGCCAAACGTATTGCCGAAAAAAAAGAAAATGAAATGCTGGATGATATGGATATGTATGATGAAACAGATATCTATGACCGGGAGCTGATGAAGGATATGAAATTTGAAAAAGAAACAAATCCAACTGTTATTGCTCAGCAGGAATTTTTTGAAGGTAAAATAAAAGCCGTTTATCCGGAAGATAATGAAGACGAAAGTTTTGATGAATAGCTCGCTTACGGCGGGCTTTTTTTTTAACGGGAACATCCACACCCTAAGTCACTCTGCACCCATAGATTGGCTGTTAACCTTTGGCGGTTTGATTGTTGCTCTTGGCAGTAAAGAAAACAGACCGACCCAACTTCCATTTCATACCCAAGCCATTAATCTGAACCGGAAAACGGTTTTTCCGGCATTTACTGATGCACATACACATTTGGTCGCAACCGCTCGCCAACTTGGGCAGGTTCGGTTGGATGAGGCCGCGTCTTTAGCGCAGGCAGTTCAAATACTTGAGCGGTCGAAAGTGCAAGCGCAAAAAAAATCCTGGATTCGTGGCGGAGGCTTCAACAAAAACCTATGGCTGGACGGTCAGCCAAACGCGGCAATATTGGATCAGATTTTCGGCGACCAGCCGGTGGCTATTGAATCCAAAGATTTTCATGCCTTATGGGTAAACTCGGCAGCTTTAAAACGGGCAGGAATTGACACCCGTACCCTGGAGCCGGCAGGGGGCAAAATTGGCCGGAATGCAGACGGAACTCTCAACGGCTTATTGTACGAACGCGCTCTTTCCCTTGTGTACAAAGTTATTCCTAAAGATTCAGACGAAGTAACCATGCAGGAAGTGGAAGCGCTTCAGGATTCCATGCTGGCCAAAGGGATCACTTGTGTGCATAGTATGGAAGGGATAGAAGAATTTAAACTGCTTCAGAAAATGGAACAGGAAAACCGCTTAAAAATCAGTGTGCGGCTTTACGTGCCGGAAAGCGAAGCCGATGCGCTGGTCCGCGCAGGTGTGCAGTCCGGATTTGGTTCCGATGTATTAAAAATAGCCGGAGTGAAATTTTTTACGGACGGGGCTTTGGGCTCACAAACCGCATTTATGATAAAGCCTTACGAACACAGCGCCCAGGTCGGCGTACCGCATATGACGGGTGAAACATTAAAACAGCGTGTAGCCTTTTTTAATGCGCACGGATTAAACGTGGCGGTGCATGCCATTGGCGATGCGGCTGTGATCATGGCTCTCGATGCCTTTGAGTTTGCCCGACGGCAGAGCGGCAAAAAAATGTTAAATCGAATGGAACATGCGCAATTAGTACCCGTAAATCAAATCAAGCGGTTTGCAGATTTGGATGTGTTGGCTTCTGTGCAGCCGGTTCATATTGCAGATGATGTGTACACAGCAGAGACCTATTGGGGGGAACGATGCGCGCGCGCCTACCCGTTTAAGGATTTTCAGGAAGCGCATGTGCCCATGGCTTTTGGAAGTGATACACCTGTTGCGGATTATGATCCCTTTAAAGGGATGTATGCAGCGCTGGAACGAAAATATCACAGCGATCCGGCCGAACAAAGCTGGCATCCGGAGCAGAAACTTTCGATGCAACAGGCCTTATGGGCCTACACAAGCGGGCCAGCCCTGGCCGTTGGAGAAAAAACGTATTCAGGATCTCTGGAAAAAGGCAAACGAGCCGATTTTGTAGTGTTGAACCAGGAAATCAATAATTTACCTGCCGAAGCGTTACTGCAAACTAAAGTTGAAATGACTGTCAAACACGGATGCGTCCTATATCCGTAAAAAAAGATAAAGGGTTGACTCGGTTTATATTATGTCCTATTTTCTTGTAAACCAGAAACAAATGGGGTAAGTGTATGAAAATCAAAGAAAAAATTGAGAATCACGTTGCTATTTTAACGTTATCAGGAAAAATGATGGGTGGCCCGGAAACGACCGCGCTTCACGATCATATCCGCGGTTTAATTAATGATGGTATCACTAAAGTTGTGATCGATCTTGGAGGGGTTAAGTGGATGAACAGCTCCGGCATGGGGGTACTGATGGCCTGTACCACTACGTTAAAATCTGCAAACGGCCATTTGGCTTTGGCGAGGGTTTCGGAAAAAGTGAACAGTCTGTTGATTATTACACAGTTGATTAAGGTGTTTGAAACCTACGAAACCGTTGAACGGGCTGTAGCCGCTATGGAATAGTAAAAATATACTTTCGTAAAAAAGCCGGATTTTGAATTCAGAATCCGGCTTTTTTTATGATTAAATAAATTGCAGGTCTTCAGGTTGATTTAGTTAACAATGCCATAGTATATTTGTATTATATTTATTGGCGTTAAAAGAATACAGACAGAGGCAGGGTTATGCAAAACAGAATAAAAGAACTGGAACAGCAGCTCGAACGAAAAAATATTGAAATGAATTCGATTCAGCAGATTGGCAAAGCGCTGAGTTCAGAATTACGTACCACCCGTTTGCTGCCTCTGATTATGAACGAAGTAACCCGTTTGATGCATGCAGAACGAAGTACCTTTTATATTGTGGATCAGGAGCGGGGCGAACTGTGGTCGCAAATTGCACAGCAGGCGGAAATTACGGAAATCCGTTTAAAAATAGGCGTAGGGATTGCGGGCTATGTAGCCAAGACAGGTGATATTATTAATATACCCGATGCTTACAATGATGACCGGTTTGACCCGACCACCGATAAAAAAACAGGGTACCACACCCGCAGTATTTTATGCATGCCCATTTTTGAACCGCAGAATTCCGACGCGCAACAACCGGAAATCATCGGCGTATTGCAGGTACTCAATAAAATAGACGGAGTATTTACCGGTGATGACGAAGACCTACTTTCCAGCATGGCTTCGCAAATTGCCATAGCCATCATTAATGCCCGGCTCTATGCTTCCTTAGAGAAAAAAGTATCGGAACTGGATCTGCTTTTTAATATTGAGCGGGAACTGAATAAAATTATTGATAAACAGGAACTCCTGCAATGGCTAACCACTAAAATTGCTGAAACCTTAAAAGTAGATTTGGCCATGATCGCCTTGTTTGCCGGAAATGAATCGGGTTTTAATACGATCCTGTCTAACCGGGGATACGTATCGGAAAAACTGCAGCAGGGTTTGTTTGCTTTGGAAGAAGTGCAGCAGGTGCTGAAGAACAAGGATCTTTTGGTGCTGAATAATTTTGGCGATCAGGATGAAACCCATAGCCGCTTTTCTGAGCTTGTTGGAAGCGAGGTAAAACACTTTGCCTGCATGCCGCTGCAGATTGACGATAAAATCATTGGCGTGATGCCGTTATTCAATAAATTAGAAAAAAACGATTACTTCCGTATGGATGACCAAAAACTTATCCGTTCACTGAGTAGTCAGATATCCCGCAGCCTGGAAACCTATCGATTGCGGGAAGAAAAAATTAAAGCGGATCGTCTGGCTTCCATCGGCAATATGATGAGCACTATTGTACACGATTTGCGTACGCCTATCAATAATATTCAGGGGTTTGTGGAACTGATGCAGGAAGAAGAAGACGAAGAGTTACGTGAAGAGTTTTCCGGCATTATTCATGAGCAAATTCTTACATTAACCAATATGACCAAGGATGTACTGGATTTTGCCAAAGGGAAGACCAGTATTTTACCGGTTAAATATCCGGTGGATAAATTAATTGCCCAGTTTGCCAAGGTGTTCGAACAGGATGTGGTTAAAAAAGGATATCAGTTCGAAGCTGTTTGTGATACAGCTTCTATGGTCTATGTTGATCCGGAACGCATGAACCGTGTTTTTATGAATATCATGAAGAATGCGCTGGAAGCTATGGAACCGGGTGGAAAATTTTCTATCCGTGCAGAAGACAGAAACGGTGAAATCATGTTCAGCCTTTCCGATACAGGCCAGGGCATCCCGGAAGAAATCCGCGACAATCTTTTTGAGGAATTTGTAACCAGCGGCAAAGAAGGGGGTACCGGTCTGGGGCTGGCAATTGTTAAAAAAATGGTAGATCAGCACAAGGGCCGCATTGAAGTGGAATCGGAAGTGGGCAAAGGTACGACTTTTAAAATTTATTTAAAACGGCTCTAATCATGGCACGGCTGGCGATTGTCTATGATGCGCTGTTCGAAGCGCACGACCCGGGTCCGGGTCATCCGGAATCGCCTCAACGGTTGCAAAGAATAATGACTACCCTGCAATCAAGGGGTATGTTTAACCGGGCCACTATTGTACGACCCAAATCAGCTACCAGTGAACAACTTTCCTGGATTCATTCCAAAAAGTATATCGAATTTGTGCTGCGGCACCAGGGAGAAGAAGGCGTTGTTCTGGACAGCGGCGATACCCGTTTGAGCGCCCGGTCGGTGGATGCGGCGTTACTGGCTGCCGGCGCTGCGGTCACAGCCGTTGATCTAGTTTTTCAGCAGAGCTTTGACAAAGTATTTGCTGCCGTGCGTCCGCCGGGACATCATGCACGGCCGGAAGCTGCTATGGGATTTTGCGTATTTAATTCAATTGCTCTGGCCGCTCAATATGCTAAAAACACATACGATATTTCCAAAATTCTGATTGTGGATTGGGATGTGCATCATGGAAACGGGACCCAGGAAATATTTTACCATTCAAATACTGTGTTTTATCTTAGTCTGCATCAGTATCCGCTCTTTCCCATGACCGGAAAGCGTGAAGAAACAGGCGCCGGAACGGGTAAAGGGTTTACCTTAAATATACCGCTGCCTCCCGGACAAACTGATACGGACTATGTACGGGTTCTGGAACAGGCGCTTACAACTGTGGAAACGCGTTTCCAGCCGGAACTTGTTCTTATTTCTGCCGGATTTGATGCTTTTCATGCGGATTCCATTGCCGGAATGTTGCTCACAGAGGACGGATTTTATAAATTAACTGAGCTGGTGGCGCGCTTTGCACGAAAGCATGCCAACGGCCGAATCATCTCCTTTTTGGAAGGTGGTTACCATTTGCAGGGTCTGGCAAACAGTGTAAATAAACATCTGCAGTGCTTGCTTAAACATTGAAACAGGCGGGAGCAGGCAGATGACCATAAAAAAACGGTTATTTTATTTCTTTTTAATTGCGGCTACCGTAATTTCCTGTTCCGGTAAACAGGATGTTAAAATGGATGAATCACGGTTTGCATCTTTACGTCAAAAAATGGTAAAAGGACAAATTATTGCCCGTGGTGTAAAAGATGCGCGGGTTATTCAGGCCATGCAAACAGTTCCGCGGCACCGTTTTATTCCGAAAAATCACTGGGCCGAAGCTTATGCCGATCATCCTGTGCCCATAGGCGAAGGACAGACTATTAGTCAGCCCTATATTGTGGCCTTTATGACCGAGCAACTTCATGTGGATAAAAAGGATCGTGTGCTGGAAATCGGTACCGGTTCCGGGTACCAGGCGGCTGTTCTGGCGCAAATGGCCGATTCGGTATTTACCATCGAAATTTTGCCGGAGCTGGCGCAAAAAGCGCGTAACGTGCTGCATGCATTAAATTATGATAATATTGTGGTTCTGCAGGGAGACGGGTATCACGGCTGGAAGGAAAAAGCGCCCTTTGACGCGATTATTGTAACAGCTGCGCCGCCTAAAATTCCACCGGTGCTTTTGGAGCAGTTAAAGGTGGGCGGCATTATGGTGTTGCCTGTTGGCGAGTATGTGCAGGAACTGGTTGTGGTGCACAAAACAGCGCGCGGTATGGATATGCAAAACGTCTTACCCGTCCGCTTCGTCCCCATGACCGGTGCAATCAGAAAACAATAAATTAAAAATAACAAGGAATACCTAATGGCAAATCAGGATTTATTTACAACAGGTAAAATAGCTAAAGAACTGGAAGTTACGGCAAAGGTTATTAAAAATGCCATAGAAACGCTGGCCATTGAGCCGGATGTTGTAAAAGGAAATTGTAAATATTACACCAAAGAAACCGTAAATAAAATTAAAGCCACCATTTCAAAATCCTAATATTGCTTAAAAAGCTCCGGTTTACAGGGAAAAACATTGACCATA
>JANTHG010000014.1 GCA_024762535.1 Calditrichaceae bacterium | reverse complement strand
TAGCTAAACTAAAAACCATTTTACTTTACGACACAAGGCTGGCAAAAAAAGCTGCCCTTGCAAAGGAACACTATGTCTGATCTGCAAAAAAAATTAGCTTCACTCTCTCCCGAAAAACGGAAATTACTTGAAAAAAAATTAAAAGAAAAAGCAGGAAAGATAAACACCTTTCCTCTTTCGTTTGCACAGCAACGGCTATGGTTTTTAAACCAGTTTGAATCCGACCAGGCCATTTATAATTTACCAAGCGCGTTAAAATTAATCGGAAAAATGGATTTTGAAGCGCTTAAAAAAAGTATCCATACTATTGTTAAACGACATGAAAGTCTGAGAACGGTTTTTACTATAATCCGGGATGAACCTGTACAGGTTATTTTAAAAAAGACTGAAATCGACATCCCTTTTTTAGATTTCCGGAATCTGCAGGAATCTGAACAAACTAAAGCGATCAAACAGCTCATTAAAGAAGATGTATCCACTGGTTTTGATTTAAAAAAAGGCCCCCTGCTCCGACTGAAGGTGATTAAAACAGCTTCGGAAGAACATGTGATTGTACTGGTTATGCATCACATTATTTCGGACGGTTGGTCTATGGGTGTTTTTACAAGAGAAATTGCTGTCATTTACAACAGTATAATTCATAATCAGCCCATCCCCCTGCCTCCGTTGAAAATTCAATATGCCGATTTTGCCAAATGGCAGCGTAAATATTTAAGCGGTAAAGAACTGGATAAGCAAATTAGTTATTGGAAAGATCGGCTAGGCGACATCCCGCCTGCGCTTCAACTCCCCTATGATAAAAAAAGAGGCGCTCACCAAACCTTTTCCGGCACCCATATCCGCTTCAGGCTTTCTAAAGATACCAGCTCAAAATTGAACAATATAGCCCGCAAGCAAGACGCAACACTCTTTATGGTTTTGCTGGCATCTTTTCAGGCACTGCTTTATCGCTACACCGGACAGGATGATATTAGTGTGGGTACCGCTATTGCCAACCGCAATCGCGCAGAAATAGAAGGGCTAATTGGATTTTTTGTAAATACCCTTGTCTTACGGACCGGACTGGATGGCGATCCCACATTCACTACGCTGGTTAAACGGGTTAAGGAAGTAACTCTGGGCGCCTATGCCCATCAAGATTTACCCTACGAAAAAATGGTGGAAACGATTCAACCCAAACGTGACTTAAGTGCACCGCCGTTGTTTCAGGTGTTTTTTACGCTTACTAACCGTCCGACCCAAAACGCTCAACTCTCGGATTTTACCATTGAACCGTTATCAATCGAATCTACTTCCGTTAAATTTGATTTAACCCTTTCGGTTGATGAACGCGATGACGGTCTTATGGCTTCTCTTGGGTACAATACCGATCTGTTTAGCGAACAAACCATTCGTCAATTAATTGATCATTATGTTCGCCTGACAGACAGTATGGCACAAAATCCGGACTTGTCTCTATCCGCTTATTCGCTCCTGAGCACTGAAGAAATAAAGCACTTGACGCATGATTTTAACCAAACCAGTGCACCGGTTCCGGAAATAGCGTTACATACTCTTTTTGAACAACAAGTGGATACATCACCACATTCGGACGCCATTCATTTTCCTCATATAAATCCTGAAGAAGGTATTAAGGCCCGACTGACCTATGAGGAACTAAATAGCAGGGCGAACCAGGTGGCACATTACCTGATTCGAAACGGTATAAAGCCCAATCAAGTGGTGGGACTCTGCATGGAGCGCTCACCCGAAATGATTATCGCCACGCTCGGCATTTTAAAAGCAGGTGGCGCTTACCTGCCCATAGAGCCTTCTTATCCGGAAGAACGTGTTCGCTTTATGGTAGAAGATACGTCTATTACTGTTTTACTTACTCAAAAGCAGTTGGAGCAACGTTTTGCCCCTTATAACGTTACTACACTCTCGCTTGATAAAGACTGGATAACGATTGAAAATGAACCCGATTCAAATCCGGAATTAAATATAAATCCCGATACGCTGGCCTATATAATTTACACGTCCGGTTCTACTGGCAAACCCAAAGGTGTAATGATCCGGCATAGAAATGTGATAAATTATGTCCTTTATGCAAGAAAATTTTTCCAAATAAAGCCACAAGACCATGTGTTGCAGTTTGCCTCCATCAGTTTTGACGCTGCAGCCGAAGAAATATATCCGGCTCTGACCGGTGGCGCTACTCTGGTATTGCGCAACGACGCCATGATCAGTTCTGCTTCTACTTTTTTACACAGCTGCGAACGGTTTGATATAACGGTTATCGATTTACCAACGGCTTACTGGCACCAGATTCATTCCGAGATCAAAGAGCATAACATAGCCCTTCCCACCGGTTTGCGCCTGGTAATAATCGGAGGTGAACGCGCTATTCCGGAATACATTCTGGAATGGCAAAAGGCCTATGGAAAATCAATCCGCTTGCTTAACACTTACGGCCCGACAGAAACCACGATTGTTGCAACCGCATGGGAATTACCGGCAAATGGCCAGGAGGCCTCTTTCCCCCGCGAGGTGCCCATCGGTAAACCGGTTGATAATGTGCAGGCCTATATTTTAGATCGCAATTTGCAACCCGTTCCACTTGGAGTACCCGGAGAGCTTGTAATTGGCGGCGCGGGTGTAGCTGCCGGCTATTTAAATCGGCCGAAATTAACTAATGAAAAGTTTCTGCCCAATCCTTTCCATAAAAAAGGGCGTATTTACAGAACCGGTGATTTGGTACGTTTCCTTCCGGATGGAAATATTGAATTTTTGGGCCGCATCGATCAACAGGTTAAAATTCGCGGATTCCGAATCGAGTTGGGGGAAGTGGAAGCAGCTATCCGTCATTTGCCTCACATAGAAGATGTGGTTTTGCTGGCGCGTGAAGATACACCCGGTGAACGTCGGTTAGTGGCATATATTGTACCGGAAAAAGGGAAAGAACTTTCAACCGCTTCCATTCGCAACGCATTAAAAGAAGCGCTTCCGGATTACATGGTTCCGGCCTTTTTTATTCCTTTAGAAAAAATCCCCATTTCTTCGGTTGGCAAAACCGACTACCGTGCCTTACCTGCTCCGGATAGCGGACGGCCTGAACTGGAAAAGGAATTTGTGGCTCCGCGCAATACATTAGAAGAGTTTTTGGCAAAGCTCCTGCAAGACGTATTAAAAATCAAACAAGTTGGTATCCAGGACAACTTTTTTGAAATGGGAGGTGACTCCTTAAAAGCGGCTATTTTTATTAACAGTCTGCAACAGGAATTAGATGAAATATTATATGTGGTGGTATTATTTGATAATCAGACTATCGAAGAACTTGCTGCCTATTTAATGGATAGCTATCCGGAAACCATATCCAAAAAATTTGGTCTTCAAATGAATACCCAATCCAAGGCAAGCAGCCCGGACAGCGCCTTAGAGGGTTTAACGGAAGAAAAAATCCAATCCGCACAAAGCTATCTTTCCAAAAACACGCAGAATACAGAAGAAGAAACAGCCTTTCTCAAAAACATAAAGACTAGGCTTCCCAGGGCCTTTTTTGTATTGTCTGCACCGCGGTCAGGCTCAACCCTATTACGGGTAATGCTGGCCGGAAACAAACATCTGTTTTCCCCGCCCGAACTGGCTCTGCTTAAATTCCGTACCATGCCCGAACGAAAAGAAGAATTTAGCGGTCGCGACAGCGGCTGGATGGAAGGATTACATCGCGCTGTCATGGAAATAAAAGACTGTTCTTTTGAACAGGCCAAAGAAATGATTGCTAAAATGGAAGAAGCCGATTTAAGCACACAACAGGCCTATGCTCAAATTCAGGAATGGATAAACGGCCGGATTATTGTAGACAAAACAACCACCTATGCCACGGACCTGAATATTCTAAATCGTGGTGAAGCTTTTTTTAAGAACGCTTTTTACATTCAAATCACACGCCATCCTGCAGCCATGATTCAATCCTATATCGATAGTAACCTGGATCAGGTTTTTGGCAGCGAGTTGCCCTTTACCATCCGGCAAAAAGCCGAATTGTTTTGGCTGATAAACAATTCGAATATCGAACGTTTTTTTATGAATATTCCGGATGAGCGTAAATTTATTGTTAAATACGAAGATCTGGTAACCAAACCTGAAGAAATAATGCATGGCCTTTGCGCCAAAGCAGGGATTGCCTTTGATGAGGATATGCTTAAACCCTACGAAGGCAAAAAGATGCGTGATGGTGTTGTTAAAGAATCGCGGATGGTTGGTGATCCCCGATTTAATTCGCACAAGGGCATAGATAAAGACTCTGCTTATAAATGGCAAACGCTACCCAAGGATGATCATTTTTATTATGCCACTCATTTGCTGGCAGAAAAATACAACTATAAAATAGATCCCTCGGATAAAAGCGGTTTCCCTCCAGTTCCTTTCAAAAAGGCGGAATTTTTACCAGCGCCGCTCTCTTTTGCCCAGCAACGACTATGGTTTCTGGATCAAATGGAAGCCGGCAGTCCGCTGTACAACATTCCAAGTGCTGTACGCATGAAAGGCGTTCTTCATAAGGAATACCTGGAATACAGCCTTGGCGAAATCATTACCCGACACGAAGGTTTACGTTCGGTTTTCCTTTCACGCGAGGGAAAAGCACAGGTTGTTATTGCGCCACCTTCTAAAATCAGCATTCCTGTTTCGGACTTTAGAGATCATCCCCAAGAAAGTAAAACCAAGGAAGTGGAAGCGTTCATTTTTAACGAAATACGCAAACCATTTTTATTAAGTACCGGGCCCTTATTTCGTTTTCACCTCATCCAAACAGAAGAGGATGAATACATTTTTGTGATGGTTCTGCACCATATCATTTCCGATGGCTGGTCTTCCGGAATTTTTGTACGCGAACTGATCACCTTTTACACGGCATTTTGCAATCATCAGAAGGCTGTATTACCTCCGCTTGAATTACAATATGCCGACTTTGCCCTTTGGCAACGCAACTGGCTTACCGGAGCCCAATTAAATGAGCAACTGGAATACTGGCGCAAGCAATTGGATGGAGCGCCACCTGCCATTGAATTGCCCACAGACAGGCCCTATCCGCCTACTGCCACCTATAACGGGTCTAGGATTAGCTTCCATTTGGCCCATAACGTGGGAGACGCCTTAAAAGCGTTGTCTCAACAAGAAGGCGCTACCTTGTTTATGACACTGCTGGCAGCGTTCCAGTTTTTACTATCCCGCTACAGCGGTCAAAAAGATATTTCCGTAGGTTCGCCCATTGCCGGCAGAAACCGCAGAGAAGTGGAATCGCTGATCGGATTATTTGTGAACACACTGGTTTTCCGAACCGATCTTTCCGGTTCGCTCACCTTCCGCCAATTAATCAAACGGGTCCAAAAAACCGCTTTGGGCGCTTTCGCACATCAGGATTTACCCTTCGAAAAATTACTCGATTCACTGAATATTAAACGAGATGTTAGCCGCTCGCCCTTGTTCCAGGTTATGTTTATGATGCAAAATATTCCGTCTTCCAAAATAGAAATTCCGGACTTAACGCTTTCTCAGATTGCTTTGGAAAATGCAATGGCCAAATTCGAGCTTACATTAGAAATGTCCGAGCGACATGATGGAACCATTGCCGGCGGTTTTGAATACAATACCGATCTATTCGACCGGGATACCATCGAAGGTATGATCGAACATCTTAAGGTGTTGCTGCAAACCATCGCATCCGATCCGGATCAGCCTCTGGAACAGATTTCGATGCTCACAGCTGAGGATCGGAAACATCTATTTATTGAGTGGAACGGAAAGACAGAACCCCGGACAATTACCCGGCCCATCCAGGAAATATTTGAAGAACAGGCACACCTCCAGCCAGAAGCTGTGGCCCTCTATCTCAATGAAGATACCATGACTTACGGAGAACTGGAACAGCGATCCAATCAACTGGCGCATTTTCTTATTAAAAAAGGCATTCAACCGGATGACCTTATTGCCGTGAGCCTGCACCGCTCATTTGCAATGGTCATTGCAGTACTGGGTATTCTAAAAAGCGGAGCCGCTTATGTTCCTCTGGATGCTTCGTACCCCAAAGAGCGGCTGGATTATATTTTAAAGGATTCCGGCGCAGGGCTATTAATTACCGAAGCGAGCTTGTCCTCTGTTTTTTCTGACAATCAGGCAGAAATTGTTTTAATGGATTCACATTGGGCGGATATGGAAAACGAACCAACGGAAGCTCCGCATGTTTCACTCGATCCGAATAATTTGGCATATATGATTTACACTTCCGGATCTACCGGTAAACCCAAGGGGGCTTTGGTTCCCCATTCCGGATTAATCCATTATCTAAACTGGTGCGCAACAGCCTACCCCTTGCAGGAAGGACGCGGTTCCATCCTGCATTCCACATTGGCTTTTGACGCCACGGTTTCGGCTTTGTATACTCCATTCCTGAATGGCAAGAGCTTAACTATCGTACCGGAAAGCGATGATCTGAATCTCTTTGGAGAAACCCTTCTGAAGTATCAGGATTTCAGTATGGTCAAATTAACACCAGCCCATCTGTTTATGCTAAGCAATCAATTTAAGCCGGATCAGGCACAAAAATTAACAAAAGCGTTTGTAATTGGCGGTGAAAATTTAACCGCAGACCAAATTGAATTTTGGCAGACCAATGCCCCGGATACAAAATTATTTAACGAATACGGCCCGACAGAAACCGTGGTAGGTTGTGTTGTGCATGAAGCACGGAACTGGCGGGGAAAGGGTTCCGTTCCCATTGGCTATCCTATTTCCAACACGCACGTGTATGTTTTGGATGAAACCCTGCAACCGGTTGTACCCGGTGCAGCCGGTGAACTTTATATTGGCGGTCCCGGAGTGACCAGAGGATATCACAATCGTCCGGATTTAACAGCAGAACGCTTTCTGCCCGATCCTTTTTCCGCAACAGCAGGAAGCCGAATGTATAGAAGCGGTGACAGGGTCCGGTATTTAAAAGACGGGAAACTGGTTTTCCTGAACCGGGTTGACAACCAGGTAAAAATCCGTGGGTACCGAATTGAATTAGCTGAAATTGAAGCCCATCTCATGGATTTGGATTCGCTTGAAAATTGTGTGGTTTTGGTTAAAACCGATCATCTCAACAACAAACGCCTTGTTGCCTGGTACCAGCCCAAACCAAGTGCCAACACCGATACTAACACGCTCCGCAAGGAACTGCAAAAGCGTTTACCGGATTATATGGTGCCTTCTCTTTTTGTAGAAGTACAATCCTTTCCTTTAACACCCAATGGGAAGATTGATTACGAAGCGCTGCCCGAACCATCCAAAGCAGATCGTCAGATTAAAACCGAATTTGTGGCCCCATCCACAGAGCAGGAATCCATTTTGGCAAACGTATGGCAGGAACTGCTCAATACGGAAAAAGTAGGTGTTAATGACAACTTTTTCGAAATGGGAGGCGATTCCATTTTAGCCATTCAAATGATTGCCCGTGTTCGGCAACACGGGTTACAAATCACTCCGGTTCAATTATTTAAACATCAGACTATCTTGGAATTGGCTGCTGTTATTTCATCTGCGCCCATTATTGAAGCGGAACAGTCATTGGTAA
Source organism: Calditrichaceae bacterium (assembly GCA_024762535.1). GTDB lineage: Bacteria > Calditrichota > Calditrichia > Calditrichales > Calditrichaceae > JANTHG01. Next base: position 22,409 of record JANTHG010000014.1, on the reverse strand, counting down.
GCGGTACGGCTCCGCTTACCCCGATACAAACCTATTTCTTTGAGAAAAACTTTGCAGAACCCGACCATTGGAACCAATCGGTCCTATTTGAAACCGGGGAATCGCTTGATCCGGATATTTTAAGAAAAACCGTAGATAAATTATTAGAGCATCATGATGTGTTACGTTCCCGTTTTAAACAAGAATCCGAAGAGTGGGTTCAGGAATTCCGAGAATCTGCCACCGGCGATGAATTTTTATTTATGGATGCAGCCACTTTAAACAAAGACGAACTCAGTGAACGCATTAATCTTATGCAATCGTCTCTGAACATACAAAACGGGCCTATCTGCAAAATTATTTATTATGATCGCGGAAAAGCCAACAGCGGTATTTTACAAATTATTGTTCATCATTTAGCAATGGACGGTGTTTCATGGCGCATTTTGTTGGAAGACTTTCAAACAGCCTATAAACAATTTGCTTTAAAGGCTGAGCCTTCCTTACCCTTAAAAACCACATCATTTAAACGCTGGGCGGAAGAATTACGGCACTATGCGCAAAGCGAAACCATTACAGCAGAAAAAGCATTTTGGCTTTCGTTTACCCAAAAAAATGTTTCAGAAATACCCTTAGATTTCCCGGAAGGGGAAAATACCGAAGCAGATGCTACTACTGTTTCTGTTGGTTTAACTCAGGAACAAACTACAGCGCTTATCCAGGAAGCGCCGCCGGTTTACAACACTCAGATTAATGATTTATTACTCACAGCACTCATCCGTGCTTTTGCGCGATGGAGCGGAAAACGTTCTATGCTCATCAATCTCGAAGGTCATGGTCGTGAAAATATTAGTCCGGAAATTGATATATCCCGAACCGTCGGTTGGTTTACTACCATGTACCCGGTTTTCCTGGATTTAAAGAACGCCACAACAGACGGTGACACTATTAAAACCATCAAAGAAGAATTGCGCGCTATTCCCAATAAAGGAATCGGTTTCGGTTTGCTTCGTTATCTAAGTACGGATGAAAATGTACGAAAGCAACTTTCCACACTGGATCGGCCCGGTATCACTTTCAATTACCTTGGGCAGTTTGACCAAAACGATTCTCCGGATACGGTATTTAAAGGATCGGAATTCCCCCGGGGTAAAGAGCGAAATGCGTTAAACCAGCGTACCACATTAATTGATATTTACGGTGCTGTATCGGGCGGGAAACTAGGTATGAGTTTTGGTTTTAGTGCCAGGCAGTTCAGGCAGTCTCGTATAGAAGAATTGGCCACTTTCTTTCAAACCGAATTAGTAAATATTATTGAACATTGCAAGCACCCTGAAGCAGGCGGAAAAACGGCTTCTGATTTTAATTTGGCTAAATTAAATGATAAAAAGCTGGATCAGGTGATAGCGCAACTCCAAAAAGGGAAAAAAAGACGAAAAAATCGCGGTCATTAAGAAATAGATCACACTTTTTTATTTTTTTTTTGCTAATTTTCGGTAAATTCAGTTTGATTCATTTATACAGGGAAGGTAATTATGAAAAACACCGTTACGAGTATCTTGGTTTTTATGCTGTTTGGCGGTCTTTTTGCCGGCACCTATCATACCATTCCAATGGACGGAAATAATGCGTTTACAAGCGATGAGACCTTTGGTACTTCTACAACAGGTTATTCTGCATATGTTACCTGGGATGCAGAATATCTATATCTTGCCTATACCGGATCTCATCTTGCTGCAACCAGCGACACCACCCGCGTATATACCAATATGTTCTGGTATATTGACGTGGATCCACACCCAAACACACCCAAAAGCGGCAACGGGACAGATAGAGCCGGTACCTTGTGGACACAGATCATGAACCACCAGCCTTTCTGGTTTGATGAGCAATCATGGGAACTGCCCTTTTACGCGGACTACTCTGTTAAAGCTCAATATCAGAAAGCGGATTCCACTTATTACAAAATGGGCCCGTATAATGCGGATACCGGTGTTTGGGATGTATTCGATTATGATACATCCTATGCTCATCTGGATTCCATTAACGGGTATTGGGAAATGAAAATTCCCTTGTCAGAAATAGGAAATCCGAGTGAGATAAATATTCTTGCCTATGCGGCTTCAACGGAATGGAAAAGTGATATCTATTACAGCAGCATTGGCGAACCGCAACGCGATGTGGGCGGCTCGTACGCCAGCTGGCCGGCAAGTTCTTTGCGCGGAGGTGATGGAGATAAAGGTCCTGATGGACATTTGGACCACTGGTTTCACTTTCACTTACAAGATGCAATAAATCCGGATCAGGAAAATGATCGGCCAGTAACCGATAATATTCCCAATCAAACCATCAATGATGGCCAGGCCTTTACAGTGATTAATCTTAATGACTATGTCTTTGACGATCTTACACCGGATTCTATGATTACTTGGTCCTCCTTTGGTTCTGTGAATATTACTGTAACAATAGATGTTAATCATATGGCAAGCATTACGTATCCTGCTAACTGGATTGGGTCGGATACGCTAACCTTTGTAGCCGAAGACCAAAACGGAGCAAAAGACTCCACTTCTGCAATTTTCAGAGTCAATGGTTTTCCCGTTGCACAAAATGACACTTCAGCAACCATGGAAGACAACAGTGTAACCATCAACCTGATATCCAATGATTCCGATCCGGATAATACGGATTCCTTATCTGTTCAGTCTATCCTAAATACTATTCACGGAAGCGTTACAATTAATACGGACAGCTTAGTAACTTATACACCCAACCAAGACTTTTTTGGCAGCGACACATTCCAATACATTGTATCCGACGGTTTTGGCGGAACCGACACCGCCGATGTGTATTTAACTGTTTCAGCAGTAAACGACCCGCCAGAAATAGTTGGTTTACCGGATATGGTATCTTTGGAAGAAAATGATTCCATCACATATTATATGGCAGATTATGCTCAGGATGTAGATACCCCCGACTCCCTTTTAAGTTGGAGTTTTGAAGTATCCGATCCGGCCATCAGCTATAGCTATGATGAAGTACTGGATTCATTAACCATCTACTCGCATGATATTCCTGGTGAATATTATCTGTTCGCCACATTAACAGACGACAGCAACGCTACAGATAAGGATACGATTACGGTACAGGTTAATGAGCCCCTAAGTATTAACAGCTTAGACCGTGTTATTCCAACCAAATTTACCGTAAATCAGAATTATCCCAATCCCTTTAATCCGACTACACGGATTACATTCGGTTTGGCCAAATCCGCTTCCGTACAGATTACAATCTTTAACGCCATTGGTCAGAAAATATATGAAGAGAACTATGACATGCTTTCCGCAGGTTACCATGAATTCAATTTAAACGCAGGAAATTTTTCCGCCGGTGTTTATTTCTATAGAATTCAGACCGGTAAAGAAATGGTTAGTAAAAAAATGATTCTGTTGAAATAAAATATAAAGCAAAACCATAATTTGCCGAATCTTCTCTCTTAATCACAGGTATTCAAAAAGGTCAGTTGCAACACTGGCCTTTTTGTTGATATTTACTTATTTAATTTCCAGGATGATAGTTAGATGACTGAAAATATTCAGGATATTTATCCTCTTTCTCCAATGCAGCAAGGCATGCTGTTTCATAGTATTTATGCTCCCGAAACGGAAGTTTATACAGAGCAATTAAGTTGCGAACTTCATGGTTTTTTGGATACGAATGCTTTTTATGAAGCATGGAAAAAAGTCGTCAGCCGACACGATACCTTACGCACCGCATTTGTTTGGGAAAATCTCGACGAACCCTTACAAGTTGTCCACAAATCTGTTGAAATTCCCTATGAAATACAGGACTGGACTGACAAAAGCTCTTCCGAACGGTCGGATGCGTTTTCTAAACTTTGTGAAGCGGAACGGAAACGTGGTTTGGAATTAACCGAAGCCCCTCTTATCCGCCTGATACTCATTAAACGTTCCGAAGATTCCTGGTATTTTATCTGGAACTACCACCATTTACTCATTGACGGCTGGGGTATGCCTCTTATATTAAAAGAAGTTTTTGTGTATTATGAATCCACATTGAAAAACCAAACAGTTTCTATGCCTCTTCCCCGTCCCTATAAAGATTACATTGCCTGGCTTCAGGAACAAGATTTGGACAAAGCAAAAGTTTTTTGGAGCGAACGGCTTAAAGGCTTTACGGAACCGACCCCTCTTACAGTGGAAAAAAGGCATCCGGGTAACCAAAACGGATATGCCAAAGAACGATATATTTTTCCACAAAAAATAACAGAGGGTTTAAACGCTTTAACAAAAGAATACAAAATCACTCTCAATACCATTGTTCAGGGGGCGTGGGCATTTTTACTTTCACGCTACAGCCGAATGGACCATGTGGTTTTTGGCGCAACCGTTTCCGGAAGGCCACCGGAGATACCCGGCGTAGAAACGATTTTAGGTTTGTTCATTAATACCTTACCGGTCCATATCCGCTTAAGCGGAGAGCAAACCGTTTTAGAATGGCTGCAGGAAATCCAGATTCAGCAAGCCGAAACCAGGGAATATGAATACACACCTTTGGTAGAAATCCAAAAATGGAGCGCTGTACCCAACGATCAGCCTTTATTTAAAAGTATTATTGTGTTTGAAAATTATCCGGTTGGTGAAGCTCTCTCTGATCAACAGGAAAGTAGTTTATCCATTTCCGGACTTCGTTCTTTTGAACGAACCAATTTTCCCCTTACCGTAGTTGCCGCGCCCGGCGCTTCTTTAGCTATCGATATTGCTTATGAGACAGATACGTTTGAGCATGACACTATCCAACAGATATTTAAACATTTAGAGAATATTTTCCATTCATTCATCGATCAGCCACGGGAAAAACTGGCCAACATTGCTCTACTTACACCAGCTGAAAAACAAACTATCTTAACGGACTGGAATACCAGGACGCTGGATATTCCACAAGATACAATGCTTTCGGCCGTGTTTGAAGAGCAGGTACTTCGTACTCCGGAACATACGGCCATTCGTTATGAAAATCAGGAATTCAGTTTTGCCGAACTTAATTCCGAAGCAAATAAACTCGCTCATTTTCTTATTCAACTGGGGATTGGGCCGGAAAGTATTATTGGTATATTACTGGATCGATCCATTAATATGGTTATTGCTGCTCTTGCCGTTTTAAAAGCCGGCGGCGCATACGTTCCCATAGATCCGGAATACCCTCTCGATCGAATCAATTATATGATTCAGGATTCCGATCTATCACTGCTGATCACCCATTCCAAATTAAGCGATCGCTATGAAGAGGGGTCCTTTAGCGTTGTTGATTTGGATTCAGACAGACATCGTATTGACCTCTCAGACGATACCAATCCGAAAGTAAAAGTATTCCCGGAAGATATCGCTTACATAATTTACACATCCGGCTCTACTGGCAGACCCAAAGGAGTACTATTACATCAGCAGGGCGCTGTTAACTTTTTCATGAATATGATCCGGGATTTTCATCTGGAACCCGGAAAATCCGTTTTACAACTGGCATCCTTCAGCTTTGACGCCGCTACAGCGGATATTTTTGCTGCTTTGCTGAGCGGCTCTACCCTTCAGTTAGTAAAAAAGGAAACTTTGCTCTCCACCAATGAACTCATTCAGTTATGTAATGAAAAAAAGGTTACTACAGCCATGATTCCGCCTTCTTTGCTGAGTATTTTGCCGGAAGACGCAATCAATTCTTTTGAAACAATCGTATCCGTAGGAGATGCCTGCACCCTGGAGTTGGCCAATCGCTGGAATAAAAAATGCCGTTTTATGAATGGATACGGCCCCACAGAAGGAACGATTGGAGCGGTTTGGGGCGTTGTGGAAGACAAAGCATACGATTCTTTAACCGCACCCATTGGCAAACCATTGGCCAATGTAAAAATATATATTATCGATTCCTATCTGCATCCGGTACCGATTGGCGTACCCGGCGAAATTCACATCAGCGGACCCGGTGTGGCCCGCGGCTATCTGAACCGGCCGGATTTAACTGCCGAAAAATTTATTCCCGATCCCTTTAGTACTACAGCAGGCGCCCGTATGTACAAGACAGGCGATTTGGCACGTTGGCTTCCGGACGGACAGATTGAATTTATTGGGCGAGTCGATTTTCAGGTAAAAATCCGCGGTTTTCGAATTGAGCTGGGTGAAATCGAAGCTGAGCTTTCCAAACAATCTTCTGTAAAAGATGTGGTAGTAATTGCACGCGGCGAAAAAGCCGGTGAAAAAATGGTTGTTGCTTATCTCATCCCTCAGGATGGTGAGACACCTGTTCCGGATGACTTGCGCACTGCTTTAAAAGAACGTTTACCGGAATATATGGTTCCTGCTGCTTTTGTAGTTTTAGATGCTTTCCCCTTAACACCCAATGGTAAGGTTAACCGCAAAGCGCTTCCTGCGCCAGATGCGGCGGACCTGAGCGGCTCTGAATTTGTAGCTGCCCGAACTCCTGAAGAAGAATTACTCGCTTCCATCTGGGCTGATGTTTTAAGCCTTGAAGAAGTTAGTGTGGAAAGCAGCTTTTTTGATTTGGGAGGTCATTCCCTGTTGGCCACACAGGTCATTTCCCGCATCCAGGATGCCTTTGATGTGGAGTTGCATCTGCGGGATTTGTTTGAAACACCCACGATTGCACGCATTGCTGAAAAAATAGATCAGATTAAAAAAGGCGAAGCCGGCATTGCTGCGCCTCCTATTGAACCCGTTGACCGGAACCAGGACTTGCCGCTTTCCTTCGCCCAGCAGCGCTTATGGTTTTTGGATCAATTGCAGCCCAACAGTACGGCTTACAACATCCCCTCTGCCTTAAAACTTTTGGGAACCCTCAATGTACAGGCCCTCGAAGCCAGCATTCAAGAGATTATTGCCCGGCACGAATCATTCCGTACCACCTTTGATGATGATAACGGGAAACCCAAACAGATAATACACACGGATTCGGATTTTGAACTGGATGTCATAGACCTTTCCGTACTGAGTAAAGATGACAGAGAGAATGAATTAAACCGACTTGCTCAAAAAGAAGCTCAGGTGGTTTTTAATCTTTCTACAGGTCCGCTGTTCCGTGCCGTTCTTGTGAAATTACAGGATGAAGAGCATGCCATCTTGTTTAACATGCACCATATTATTTCCGATGGCTGGTCTATTGGAGTTCTGATCCGTGAAATGGTGCAGCTCTATGCCGCTTTCAGTGAGGGAAAACCTTCTCCGCTGCCCGACCTGGAAATACAATATCCTGATTTTGCCTATTGGCAGCAACACTGGTTACAAGGCGATGTACTGGAAAATCAAATACGGTACTGGAAAGAACAGTTAAGCGGAGCTCCACCCTTGTTAGAGCTTCCCACGGACAGGCCCCGGCCCGCCGTACAAACGGCAAACGGCGCCAGCGCCCGCATTGAAATAAATGAGGATCTAACCGGTGATTTAAAACAATTAAGCAGAGAAGAAGGGGTAACCGTATTCATGACACTTCTTGCTGCTTTTCACACGCTGCTTCACCGGTATAGCGGACAAAACGAAGTATTGATTGGTTCACCTATTGCAAACCGTACCAATTCCAAAGTGGAAAAGCTTATCGGCTTTTTTGTAAACACACTTATTTTTAAAGGTGATCTTTCGGATAATCCGGAGTTCGTCGAGTTACTTACCCAAATACGGGAAACCGCCCTCGGGGCCTATGCGCATCAGGACACACCCTTCGAAAAACTGGTGGAAGAGCTGCAACCCGAACGGGATATGAGCCATTCCCCGCTCTTTCAGGTAGCTTTTGCCTTTCAGAATATTCCTGCGGACCAATCTATTACCATCGACACCTTAACAATGCAACCGATTCAAAACGAAGGCATAACAGCTAAATATGATTTAACTCTCACAATGACCGAAACAGGAAATTCCATTATTGGCTCCATGGAATACAACACGGATCTCTTTAACCGTTCTACAATCGATCGTATGCTCGGCCATTTTAAAACCATTCTCGAACAGGTAACCGACGATCCTGAAATCCGGGTCGGTTCCATTCCTTTAATGCCTAAAACCGAAGCGTTGCAACTGTTGGAAGAGTGGAATCAAACCGATGCGGACTTCCCAATCAATCAGTGTGTACATACTGTTTTTGAATCGATTGCCGAAGCGCATCCGGAGGCTCCGGCTCTCATTTTCCGTGAACATGCTGCTGCTACCGAATCCACGACACTCACCTATGATGCACTAAACCGCAGAGCCAATCAATTAGCGCGCCGACTCCTGGCGGAAGAGATGGGTGCGGAAAAAGTGGTTGGTATTTGCATGCAGCGATCTGTTGAAATGATTACAGCTATGCTAGCCACATTAAAAGCAGGCGCTGCTTATGTTCCTATAGATCCCACTTACCCCAGCGAACGCATCACGCACATGGTACAGGATTCCGGTTTAACGGTATTGCTTACTCAGGAATCGCTTGGCAATGTTACGGAAGTGCCTGGCATAAAAACAATTGCTGTGGATTCGGAAGCTTCAACTCTGGATACAATGGATGACTCAAATCCGGGTATTGCCGTACTGCCGGAAAATTTAGCGTACATTATTTACACTTCCGGTTCCACCGGCAAACCCAAAGGAACCTTATTGCAGCACCGTGGTGCGGTAAATCTGGCCCATATTCAGCAGCAAGCCTTTCAGGTTGGTACGGGAAGTAAAATTTTGCAATTTGCGTCCTTAAGTTTTGACGCTGCCACCTGGGAATTTTTAATGGCAATGCTTTCCGGTTCTACTTTAGTACTCACTGCTTTCGAAACCATAACAGACGGACAAGCTTTGAGCGATTTGCTCGCGGCAGAAAAAATTACTACAGTCACATTACCACCATCAGTTTTATCCGTGATGCCCAAAACCGAGCTGCCTGCTTTGCAAACCCTGATCACAGCTGGGGAAGCTGTTTCGCCCGAACTGGTGGCGCAATGGTCGGATAAGCGGCGCTTTTTTAACGCATACGGCCCAACAGAAACCACGGTTTGCGCCTCTATGCACGAATGCCAGGGGCACTATGAAAGCAATCCGCCTATTGGCCGGGCCAATCCTAATTTCAGGCTATACATCATAGATGCTTACATGAATCCCTGCCCGGTTGGCGTTCCCGGCGAATTATGCGTGGCCGGCGTTGGACTGGCCCGCGGCTATCATAACCGACCGGCACTGACTGCCGAAAAATTTATTCCCAACCCCTTTTCATCGCATCCGGGTGACCGTCTTTATAGAACCGGAGACCTTGTACGCTACTTACCTGATGGCAATATTGAATTTTTAGGACGCATCGATCACCAGGTAAAAATTCGCGGTTTCCGCATTGAGCTGGGTGAAATAGAAGCAGCTTTAAGCAGACATGAAAAAGTAAACGATCAACTGGTATTGGCCCAAAAAGATCATAGTGGTGGAAAACGCCTTGTCGCTTACGCGGTAGCTTCGGATACGGATGCCACGGAACTTAAAAACTTTTTACGCAGCCAGCTTCCCGACTATATGGTGCCTGCGAACATCGTGATACTGGATGCCTTTCCACTTACGCCTAACGGTAAAATTAATCGTAATGCGCTTCCGGCTCCCGAAGTATCCCGAAGCGATTTAAGCGCCGCATATGTAGCACCCCGTAATGAAACCGAAAAAACTCTGGTTGACATTGCAACAGAATTGCTGGGTGTGGAACAGGTTGGGGTTCATGACAACTTTTTTGATATCGGCGGACATTCGCTTTTGGCTACTCAGTTCATGTCCCGGCTTAAAACAGCCACCGGTGTGGAACTTTCGTTAAAAACATTATTTGAAAAACCCACAGTCGCTCAAATAGCCGAAGAAGTAAGCCAGGCTCAAACAGAAGAGCAACCCAAAACAGACGTTCCCAAAATCAAGCGGGTTTCTCGTTCCGCCAAACGGATGAAGCGTTCGGATCTGGAATAAGTAAAATATGATAAGGCAAATTTTGAGTTTTGAGTAAGGAATCTTGAATGGAAAAAACGCTTCAACCCGATACTGAAACGGAAATCAGCTATCAGGACGATCAGGAAGAAGTTTATATATTTCCCGCCTCGTTCGGGCAACGCAGACTCTGGTTTTTAGATCAGTTCGAGCCGGACAGTCCCTATTATAATATCCCCTCAGCCTTTCGCTTATACGGACCATTCCGTCTGGATGTTTTTAAACGTGCTATTCAGGAAATCGTAGATCGGCATGAATCAATTCGTACCACCTTTGCCGCTTCGGACGGTGAGCCGGTTCAGGTAATCGCACCGAAGCTTATTCTGCCCGTTCCGGTTATCGATTTATCCGCTCTAAAAGCAGAAGAGAAAGAAACGGAAATCTTACGACGTGCTACCGAAGAAGCGCGGAAACCGTTTAATCTGAAAAAAGGCCCTTTAGCCCGTGTTACCATTTTAAAGGCCGGTGAAGAAGATCATATAATTTTACTGACCTTGCATCATATTATTTCGGACGGCTGGTCCATGGGTGTACTGGTTGCCGAAATATCTGCTTTGTACAACGCTTTTTCCAACAATCAGCCCAATCCTTTACCCGAGCTGCCTTTACAGTATGCCGATTATGCAGAATGGCAAAACGAATATCTGCAAGGCGAGGTGTTAGATAAACAATTACAATTCTGGAAGGAACATCTTGGCAGCAATCCACCGGTGCTGGAATTGCCCACAGATCGTCCCAGGCCCAAAATTCTAACCAATGCGGGAGCTTCCACTTCACGTATTATTTCCAAAAAATTAGCTGACGCCATCGCTTCCGTTGGGAAGCAGGAAAATGCTACCCTGTTTATGACCCTGCTGGCCGTATTCAAAATTTTACTGGCCCGTTATTCCGGACAAACAAATATTAGTGTGGGAACGCCAATTGCCAACCGTACCCAGGGCGAAACCGAAGGTCTGATCGGACTTTTTATCAACACCCTGGTTCTCAGAAGCGACCTGAGTGACAACCCCACCTTTAGGGAATTTTTACAGCGGGAGCGTAAAACCATTCTCAATGCCTATGAACACCAGGATTTGCCATTTGAATACCTCGTGGATGCTTTGCAAACCGAACGGGATTCTTCTACAAATGCTTTATTCCAGGTAATGTTTATTCTTCAGAATGCACCTGTAAAAATGCGAAATGTGGCTGATTTAAAAATGGAAATGATTCATGTAGATATGGGTACATCCACCTTCGACCTTTCATTATCCATTGCCGAAGGTGCGGGTGGGCTGAATATCTCGGCTGAATACAATTCGGACTTGTTCAATAAAGATACGATCGATCGTTTGCTTTTGCATTTTGAATCGCTAATCGCGGAGATCACAAAACATCCCCAACTAAAAGTAGCGGAAATTCCATTATTAACCCCGGAAGAGCAGCGTACCATTTTAAAAAAATGGGGACTCAATCCCCAACCCTTTCCACAAGAAACCAGTATCCCAGCCCTTATCGATGGGCAGGCAAGCCTTCATCCGCAGGCTGTAGCAATTGTTTCCGGCGATCGACGCGTAACCTATGACGAATTGCGTTCCCATTCAAACCAATTAGCCCGTTTTCTGCAAAAAAAACAGATAGGGCCCGAATCCCGGATCGGCCTAAGCATGGAACGCTCACCGGAAATGATTATCGCCCTGTTGGGCATCCTGAAAACCGGAGCCGCTTATGTTCCGCTCGATCCTAACTATCCGCAGGATCGTCTTGATTTTATTATTAAAGACGCCGGATTGACCACACTGATCACTTCGGAAGCCATTGCCGGTAATCGGCCGGATGCTACCATTGATTTTATTTGTATGGATAGAGACTGGGATGCTATTGCATCTGAAAATCCGGATACGCCGGACTATTCTCATCTGCATCCGGAACTCGCCGCTTACATCATTTACACCTCCGGATCTACCGGCAGACCTAAAGGGGTGGTTATCAGCCATAGGGCTGTACTGAACCACAATTTTTCCGTTAAACGGATTTTTGACCTTTCGGATACGGACCGCGTGCTTCAATTTGCCACCATTAATTTTGACGCGGCCGTTGAAGAAATTTTTCCCACTCTGGAAAACGGCGCTACCCTGGTTTTACGAAATAACGAACGGCTCATATCCGGCTCCGATTTATTGGCGCTCATCCGTAAGGAAAAACTGACCATAGTGGATTTGCCTACGGCGTACTGGCATCAATGGGTAAACGAACTGGAAGAAACGAATGAGACTATTCCGGATTCGCTTAAACTGGTAATTTTAGGCGGCGACAAAGCGTCGGCCGAGCAGGTAGATAAATGGAAACGTCTGAACGGAACGAAAGTAAGGCTGCTTAATACGTATGGTCCAACAGAAACTACTATTATTTCCACAGCCTACGAAGCCACGGATGAGACTGCCTCCGGCCTCAAACCGCAGGAATTTCCCATTGGACGTCCCATAGACAATACCGAAGTCTATATTGTAGATGCGCACCTGCAGCCTGTTCCGGTGGGTGTTCCGGGAGAATTACTGATTGGCGGAGCCGGGCTGGCCCGCGGTTATTTGAATCAACCAGGTCTGACAGTCGAGAAATTTATTCCCAACCCGTTCAATAACCGCGCCGGAGGTCGTTTGTACCGCACCGGTGATCTGGTGAAATTTAGGACAGACGGTGAAATTGAATTTGTGGGGCGAGTGGACTATCAGGTTAAAATACGGGGTTTTCGTGTGGAACCGGGTGAAATCGAATCTATTTTATCCTCGCATCCACACATTAAAGAAGCAGCTATTTTGGTTAATAGCGATCTGCCGGGCGAAAAGCGGCTCATTGCGTTCTATGTTTTGCAGGGCGATGCTGAAATCAGTGTAAAGGAACTGCGAACGTTCCTGGCACAGCAACTTCCCGAATATATGATTCCGGCCGCTTTTATCGAGCTGGAACATATGCCCTTAACAGCCAACGGTAAAATCGACCGTAACGCTCTGCCCAAACCGGATCAGGAAACCGTACTTCAATCTTCAGAAACCGATTTTGTGGAGCCCCGAACGCCAACCGAAGAGGTGATCGCTGCTATTTTTACAGAAGTTCTAAATCTGGAAAAAGCGGGCGTACTGCATAATTTTTTTGAACTGGGCGGACATTCTTTATTGGCTACTCAGCTTATTTCCCGAATTAACAAAACCTTTGATGTGGAAATTCCTTTAAGAGCTCTGTTCGAAGGACCCACCATTGCCCAGCTTGCGCTTGTTGTGGACGGCGCTAAATTGCAGGCTAAAGGTTTTGAAATGCCCGAAATGCTTCCGGTTCCCCGCGACCATCGTTTACCTCTTTCGTTTGCCCAGCAACGTTTATGGTTTTTGGACCAGTTGGAACCGAATAGTCCCTTCTATAATTTGCCTGAAACCTATACCATTTCCGGACCTTTGCAGGTAGAAGTACTCGAGCAGGCCATTAATGCTATTATCGAACGGCATGAAACCCTGCGCACTACCTTCCATGAGCAGGAGGGCGAGCCGGTTCAGACTATTCATGATTCTTTAAAAATTAAAATTGTTGTAACCGATATAAGCGATTTACCCGAATCCGATAAAGAAAAACAAGTACGCGCTCTGGTGCAAAAGGAAGTGCTTACACCCATATCTTTAGACACGCTTCCACTCTTTTCCCTTTCCCTGATTAGGACCTCACCGGAAGAACATGTGATAGTACTCATTTTGCATCATATTATTTCCGATAACTGGTCTTCACAAATCATGATGGCAGAAATGGCGGCTTTGTATCAGGCGTTTAAAAACGGCGAACCTGTTCCCCTGCCTCCTATGAAATTGCAATATGCCGATTTTGCCTATTGGCAGCGTAACTGGCTTTCCGGCGAGGTGCTTCAAAAACAGATTGATTTTTGGAAAGAAACTCTGGCAGACGCACCGCCTGCTCTAAATTTACCATTCGACAGACCACGTCCCGCCAAACAAACATACAACGGCGCGTATGTGGAATTTGCTCTTTCGCCGGAAACATCCCAAGCGCTGGAAGAGCTTTCCAGGCAGGAAGGCGTTACCTTGTTCATGACACTGCTGTCGGCATTTCAGTCTGTATTGCACCTTTATTCCGGACAAAACGATATATTAATTGGAACGCCTATTGCCAATCGTAACCATCCCGAAATTGAAGGTATTATCGGCTTTTTCGTAAATACCCTGGTGATGCGCGGTGATCTGAGCGGCAATCCCACGTTCCGGCAGTTGTTGGCCCGTACCAGAGAAACTGCTTTAAATGCCTACGCATTTCAGGATTTACCCTTCGAAAAAATTGTGGATGCGGTTCAGCCCGAACGCGATATGAGCCATTCGCCTCTGTTTCAGGTGATGTTTGCCCTGCAAACCAGTGGTAAGCGTTCCATCCCGGCGTCACGTCATTCCGAACTTACACTGGCGCCGCTCCAGGCGCACAGCAATACAGCAAAATTCGATTTAACCCTGTTTATGGTGGAATCGGCCACACAATTAGGCGGTGCCATGGAATACAATACCGATTTGTTTGACAAAGCGACTATTTTAAAACTGAATGAACGTTTTATTAGACTGTGTGATTCGGTGATTTCCAATCCGGACTCTGCCATAGGACAGATTGATATTTTGGTGTCTGATGAAAAAGAACGCCTGCTCAGCGCATGGAATGCAACTCACGTTGCGCCTGTTCTCAATAATCATGTTGTATCTGTTTTCGAAACCCAGGTCGCACGGGTTCCGGAAGCTATAGCTATAGAATTTTCCGGCGTACAATGGACGTATGAACACCTGAATCGGGAAGCCAACCAACTGGCGTATTATTTGAGAGAACAAGGCCTCCGTAATGACACTTTTGCCGCAATTTGCTTCGAACGGTCACCACAGCTTATTGTAGCGATTCTCGCTATTCTCAAAGCCGGCGGCGCCTATGTGCCCATCGATCCTTCTTATCCGTCCGAGCGTATCGACTATATTTTGCAGGACTCGGGAGCCGCGCTTTTACTGACACAAGACAGTTTACTGCCCCTTTTTGATTCATATAAAGGCACAAGCATCTCTTTGGATAAGATGCAGGAAACCATTCATAGTTTTCCGGAATCGAATCCCAATATCTTCATAGAAGATGATCATCTGGCCTACATGATTTACACCTCCGGTTCCACGGGCAAACCCAAGGGAACTCTGATTACCCATCGCGGATTAACGCATTATTTAAACTGGACCAGACAGGCGTATCCTTTAGACGACGGCAAGGGCAGCCTGGTTCATTCCACCATTGCGTTTGACGCAACGGTTACGGCCGTGTTTACACCGCTCATTTCCGGTAAATCAATCACACTCATCCCCGAAGATGCCGGACTCGAGGCACTGGCCACGCACCTTATGGAGAACAGCGGCTACAGTGTGGTAAAAATTACACCGGCTCATCTCGATATGTTAAGCGGTCAGATTCCGCCGGAAAAGGCAGCCGGATGCAGTAAGGCCTTTGTAATAGGCGGTGAGAATCTGACTGCGGATCAAATCCGTTTTTGGCAGGAGAACGCGCCCGATACGCTGTTATTTAATGAATACGGCCCAACCGAAACAGTGGTTGGCTGTGTGGTTTACGAAGCTTCCGCCTGGAGGGGCCAGGGCTCTGTTCCCATAGGGCGCGCTATTCACAACACACCGGTTTATATTTTAAATGAACACATGCAGCTATGTCCGCCGGGAACAACAGGCGAATTATATATAGGCGGACCTGCTTTAGCGCGCGGTTATCAGAATCGCCCGGATCTAACAGCCGAACGTTTTGTACCTGATCCGTTTTCCGATCGGGCAGGAAGCCGTTTGTACCGTACCGGCGATCTGGTTCGCTACCTCAAAGACGGACAGATGGAATTTATCGGGCGCGTGGACAATCAGGTAAAAATACGCGGTTTCCGTATCGAATTGAGTGAAATTGAAACCGCTTTAAAACGCGAAACGCAGGTCGATGAAGCCATTGTGCTGGTACGCGAAGATAAACCGGGCGATAAACGGTTGGTGGCCTATTACACAACACAAAACAACCAAACACCTCCACCGGAATCACTGCGTTCCTTTTTGCAAAAAGAGCTGCCTGCGTATATGATTCCCACAGCCTTTATCCATTTAGACGCCTTTCCCTTAACCCTTAACGGTAAAATAGATACAAAGGCCCTGCCCAAACCGGATTTCAGCAATGTAACAAACGCTTCCGACTTTATAGCGCCGCGCAATGAAGATGAAAAGAAAATGGCGGAAATCTGGAAAGAGTTACTGGATATCGAAGAAGTGGGCGTTAGCAATAGTTTCTTCGACCTGGGAGGCCATTCGCTGATTGCCACCCAATTGATGTCACGCATCCGCCAGAGTTTTGGTGTAGACCTGGAACTGCGTGTTTTGTTTGAAACACCTACCATTTCCGGATTGGTACACCATGTGGAGCAAGCCCGGCTTTCCGACTACCTGCCGGCCGTTCCGGAGCTGAAGCCCATGCCCCGCGAAGGTGATATACCCTTATCCTTTGCACAGCAGCGGCTTTGGTTTTTGGATCAACTGGCACCGGACAATTCCTTTTACAACCTGCCCACAGCCATGCGCCTGGTCGGCCCTTTGAACATCGATGTACTTAAGCGTACCTTGCAGGAAATTATTCGCAGACATGAAATTTTACGCACTACATTTATATATAAGGATGAGCAACCGGTTCAGGTGATTGAAGATATTTCACCCTTTGAACTGGAAATCACCGATTTATCTTCATTGCCCGAAGACAACCGCAATACTACAGCGAAAGATTTGGCAGAAAGCGAAGCCCGGGAGCCCTTCGATCTGGAAAGCGGTCCTCTTTTCCGGGTAAAGCTGCTTAAAATGGCACCCGACGAACACATCATCCTGTACACCATGCATCATATTATTTCCGATGGCTGGTCCGTAAATGTGCTAATGCGCGAAGTAGCCGCACTGTATGAAAGCTTTAGCAAGGGCATGCCCTCTCCGTTCCCGGAACTGGCCATTCAGTTTGCCGATTATGCCATCTGGCAGCGACAGTGGCTGACCGAAGACGTGTTACAAAAACAATTGGAATACTGGAAAGAGACCATCGGGCCGAATCCTCCGGTTTTACAATTACCCTTTGACCAACCGCGTCCGCCGGTGCAAACCTTTAACGGTGCCACCTTGGATGGACGGGTGCCAGGGGAATTGTTAGAAAAATTTAAACAAATGGGTTTGGAACAGGGCACAACCTTGTTTATGACGCTGCTGTCCGTATTTCAAACCTTAATGTACCGCTATAGCAATCAGACAGAATTTCTTGTTGGCTCTCCTTTTGCCTCGCGCAATCAAATGGAGACCGAGGCGCTAATCGGCTTTTTTGTAAATACCCTGGTTTTTAAAGCGGATTTTACAGATAACCCGGATTTTTATTCTCTTCTGGCTCAGGTGCGGGAATTAACCCTTGGCGCTTTTGCACATCAGGATTTACCGTTTGAACAATTGGTGGACGCCATTCAGCCGGAGCGGGATATGAGTCACTCGCCTCTTTTTCAGGTGATGTTTGTGCTACAGAATACCCCGCCGCCCAAAGGCGCCAATCTCAACGAGTTACGCATCGAGCCGGTAGAAGCCAAAGATACCAGCGCTAAATTTGACCTATCTCTCGTTATGGCCGAAACGGAAACCGGTTTACTGCTGGAATTTGAATACAATACCGATTTATTCCGGGAAGAAACCATCATCCGCATGCGCGATGCTTTACTTGTTTTGATGGAGGCCATTAGCCAGAATCCACAAAAGCCTGTGTCGCAATTACCTTTAACGATAGATAATCCGTACAAAGATACAGCCGCACAACCGTTTGTTCCTTCCGTCTCTGCGATTTATCATTTGTTTGAACAGCAGGCACAAATCCGGCCGGACGCTACAGCACTGGTATTTGAAAACCAGAATATTTCCTACGACGAGCTCAACCGAAAAGCCAACCAATTGGCCCATTATTTAATTCAACACGGCGTTCAGCCCGAAACCATTGTAGGTATTTCCGTAGAACGCTCTCCCGAAATGGTTATCGGCCTGCTTGGTATTTTAAAAGCGGGCGCTGTCTATTTGCCTATTGATCCCTCATATCCTGAAGACAGAATCCGTTATATAGCGGAAGATTCGGGTATCTCATTTTTACTGACTCAACAGGCGCTCCCTATGCCTGTAAACGGTAAGGACATCAAAACCATATTCATCGATGATTTTACCGGGTTTCAGGCCTTGCCGGATTCTAATCCCGAAATTGCCATCCATCCACAAAACATGGCCTACATTATTTACACCTCCGGTTCTACCGGTAAACCTAAAGGAACCATGTTACAGCATGGCGGATTGATCAATTTGGTGCAGTCTCTTAAGGAGGCCTACAAAGTAGGCCCGGGTAAACGCAACCTGCAATTTGCATCCTTCAGTTTTGACGCATCGGTTGAAGAAATTTTCACTGCGCTTACCAATGGCGCGGCTCTGTATCTGGTTAAAAAAGAAAAATTACTCTCCGGCACCGGACTGATTGAAGCGTTACAACAATATAAAATTACCAATGTTACTCTACCCCCTTCGGTACTGGCTATTTTAAAGGAATATGAATTTCCTGCCTTGCAGACTGTTGTTTCTGCCGGTGAAGCCTGTACCAAAGATATTGCAAAACACTGGTCTCAAAATCGTTATTTTGTAAATGGGTACGGCCCAACCGAAAGCACGGTATGTGCCACCTACTTTCCGGTTTCCGGGCCGCTTCACGGAAACACGGTTCCCATTGGTCGTGCGCTTCCAAATATTACCATTTATATATTGGATAAAGGTCTTAATCCGCTTCCTGTGGGCGTACCGGGCGAATTGTGTATCGGTGGCGCCGGTTTGGCAAGGGGTTATTACCAGCGACCGGATTTAACGGCAGAACGCTTTATCCCTAATCCTTTTTCTAAGGGTGAACGACTATACCGAACAGGCGATATGGCGCGGATGCAAGCTGATGGCACCATAGAATTTTTAGGCCGCATGGACCAACAGGTAAAAATTCGGGGATTCCGTATTGAGCCGGGCGAAATCGAAGCACTTATAAAAGAGCAAAGCGAAATCTCGGATTGTGTGGTTACCGCGCACCGCTCAACCGGTTCCGGAGCACGTCTTATTGCTTACATTGTGCCGGCAGACGAAACGTCTGTTGACGTGCGAACCCTTGAAGAACAATTACAAAAACAATTACCGGATTATATGGTGCCTTCCCAATTTATTCTTTTAAAGCATTTGCCACTCACACCTAACGGCAAAGTGGATATGCGTGCCCTACCCGAGCCGGAAGAGGAAGTTCAAGGAAAGAAAACAGAATTTGTTAAACCCGAAACCACGGTTCAGGCACGGCTGGCAAAAATCTGGGAACATATATTGAAAACCAAACCCATCGGTATTTATGATAATTTCTTTGATTTGGGTGGAAATTCCCTTTTGGCCATGCAGCTGATCACCCAAATTGAAAAGCAGTTTGGCAAGGAAATTGAGCTGGTAGAATTATTCCGCAAGCCGACTATCGAGCATCTGGCCGGATTACTGGATTCCGAAACAAAGAAGGAGAGCAGCGCTAAGATTATTGAAATGCATCCCGGTTCAAACCGCACACCTCTTTATTTTGTACATCCTTCCGGGGGCAGTGTTCATCATTATGCAGAGCTGGCCAAACATATGCCAGAGGGACAATCTTTTTACGGCATCCAGGCGCAAGGTATGAATGACAAGGACGCCATCCAGACAACAATTGAAGAAATGGCTTCCACTTATGTAAATATGATTCTTAAGCAGCAACCGCAAGGGCCTTACTATATTGGCAGTTATTCCTTTGGTGTGGTGGTTTCCTTTGAAATGGCTCAGCAATTACTGACAATGGGCCATGAAGTTAAGGCGCTCATTCAGTTAGATCAAACACCTGAGATTGATGATGATATTCATGCCGATGATGCGGAAATGCTTTCCAAATTATTTAAACGTTACTTTACATTAGATGCGGAGTACCTGCGCTCTATGAATAAAGACGATATGTTTAAATTTGTTTTTAAGAAAGCAAAAAAAGCGAAAATTATCCCAAGATTTATTAAATTAAAACAGTTCAGTCATTATATTTTGATCAATCAGACCCAAACCCAGGCCTGGTTACGCTATAAAATGCAACCCTATGATGGTAATATGATTCTATTCCGTTCGGCTGAAAATCGGAATCAGGGACCGGAAGATATGGGATGGAGTAAATTTATCAGGGGTAACATAAAAATCATTGATGTGGATGGAGATCATCTGAGCATGCTCAAAGAACCCAATGTTCAGAAAGTGGCAGAAGGGATCATTAAAACCCTTAATAGTTAAAACGTATTCGGGATCAACCCTAAATTTGTCGTAAAATCAGGATGTAACTTTTGGAAAAGCAGACACAACCATCTTCTGAGACGCTACCCAAGCCAGAGAAATTATTTAATAAAAACTATTTGTTGCTGTGGCAGGGACAGTTTGTCAGCCGGTTGGGTAATGTTATCTATATCTTTGCCATAACCGCATGGATCACCTACCGTCTCAATTCCCCGGCCCTGCTGGGGTTTTTAGGGATGGTCTCCGGAATACCTGCTATTTTGTTTGGAATTATCGCAGGGACCGTTGCAGACAACCATTCCCGAAAAATGATTATTGTTTTAACGGATTTAATAAACGGAATTCTGGTATTAATTTTAGCCGGATTATTTTTCTTTTTACCTGAAACTCTCTCTAACCGTAACGAGCTATTAGTTTTAGGTATTTATGTTGTTAGTATTTCATCGGCTATTTTAAATGCCTTTTTTGGGCCGGCCATCGACGCCTCAATCCCTGATATTGTACCAACAAACCGTTTAGCTCAGGCCAATTCCATGGGACAGTTATCCAGGAATATTGCCCGCTTTATTGGTCAGGGATTGGGTGCAGCACTCATATCGATCCTTGGTGCGCCAGTTTTTATACTGATAAATGGTCTTAGTTTTTTATTTTCTGCGATTAGTGAAATGTTTATGGAAATCCCCCAGCATTTACCTGAAAAAGCAAAAAATGCTAAAGAATTAATCCAAAAATACAAATCTGATATTAAAGAGGGTTTTAACTATATTTGGGACAGAAAAGGATTGAAGCGGCTGGTACTAATTTCTGTTTTATTAGGTTTTTTCTCTGCCCCGATTATGATGCTTTTGTCTTTTTACGTCAAAGATGTATTGTTCAAACCGGAACGCTGGTTTGGATTTTTATTAATATCATTTGGGGTAGGATCGCTTTTTGGTTACCTCGCAGTAGCTGTTATCAGGATGCGAGGCCAGACACGGGGTAAAATTATAACTACTTTTTTGGTGCTTCAGGCACTTGGATTTGCTGCGCTCGGCTTAATTGATAAACCCCTTTATGCTATTATTTTAACTTTTATTGGCGGTGTGTTTAATGGTTTTATCCTGGTCAACATCCAAACCATCATTCAAACAACCGTACCTTCAGAAATTCGTGGCCGGGTTATGGGGCTTTTAACTACCATATCGGCCAGCGCGCTCCCTTTGGGGCAGGGCCTTAGCGGTTATTTGGGAGAAGTGATTAGTATTCCGGTTATTTATGTTGCATCAGGTTTGATTATGGCAACCTTAACCTTAATCATTGCCACTAATCGCTATTTTAAAAAATTTATTTCGTACGAGACAAAGGAAGAAATTGAGGCCAGCGGATTTAAATATAATATTCGCACCCTTGAATCGCATGAAATGCCTTTGGAAGATTATATTAAATATAATGAATTTATATAATTTCAATACTTTAAACAGTAGTTCATTTTGGGCATGCATCATCCCCCACTACTAAACAAAAGGATTTGACATGTTTGACAGTTTAAGTGGAATCACCTTCGGAAAATGGATTAAACTATTATTCCAGAATGGCTTTCGGATTAGCAAAGATAATTGGAAGAAAATATTATTAATTACTTTTACCAGTTTAAGAAATTCTGTTTTTTCTTTTCGAGAAAAAAAAATATATCAGAAAAAAATTGAAGCCATTGAATTAAAAGAAGAACCTATTTTTATTATTGGGCATTGGCGCAGCGGGACTACTTTTTTACATACCATATTATCTCAGGATACCCGGTTTGCCTACCCCACACTTATTGATATTAAATACCCTCAAACAATAATTTTAAGGGATGCTATTTTTCAACAAATGATCGCACGTGCCAGATCACAAAAACGGGCTATGGACAACATAACCGTTAATCTTCTCAGCCCCCAGGAAGAAGAATTTGCAATTGCCGTTATGACACTCCGGAGCAGCTTGCTAAACTGGATTTTCCCCAAAAACAAAACCTATATTGACAAATTTTTAGATTTTAAAA
>JANTHG010000013.1 GCA_024762535.1 Calditrichaceae bacterium | reverse complement strand
GGAATGCTAATCGTATCCGTGAATGCGATACGGTGCGTGGCTGGTTCCACAGCAGCGGAAATTTTATGATGAATGTATTCATCCTGCCCAAAACCGAGTGAAACGGTAAGTAAGGTAAGCAGAATTAAAGTGAATTTAAACATGAGTGATTCCTTCTATTAGTAAATTTTGATATTTTTTTCCAGGTTGTTGCAATGCTCTGGCAGCTCGCTAAGTAAGTAAAGGTTTGCCAGAAAAACACAGAGCGTTTTGTACTATTTTGCATTTACCTAAGTCGAGCGATGGTTGCTATAACCCCAATAAAATACCGTCATTGTGAGGAGCGAAGCGACGAAGCAAACCCCTCAGGTAGCACCATCATGCAAATCCTGCATATGCGGGATGAAGCAAACCCACAGGGGATCACTTCACTCCTCCGTCGTTCGTGATGACGCCTTTTTCCGTCATTGCGGGGAACGAAGTGACGAAGCAATCCCCCAGCCCCATGCCGTCATTGCGAGCGACACAGGAGCGAAGCAATCCCCTAAGGGATCGTCCCATCGCTATCGCGATTCGCGATGACGATTAAGAGTTGCTCAACTTAGGTTTTAATTATTTCCCCTTTGCATACCTCGCGTTTGCAACGTTAGTTTGTAACCTCCACTAAAAGGATGTGTTAAGCCTTTATTTCACTACCACAGAAACCGGGTTTTCCACATGCAGGTATTTCTCTGCTACACGCTGTACATCTTTAAATTGGACCTTCTTTAAGGCCTGTAGGAAATCATGGTCATAATTAATATCCCCGTGGAAATAATAGGATGTTCCCAGATAATAACCCTGATTGATGCTGGACAGGCGACGGAACATCATCCGCCCCAGATACATATTTACCGCTTTTTCCAGGTCATTGGCGTTTAAATCGCTGAGCATGCTAACATCAAAAAATCCGGGATACTGCGGCGTTAATTTGTCCACATTGCCCGGTCGCGTGCCCTGTTCAATATAAAAAAGAGCGCGATTGTCGTTTATCTGAATGCCGGCGCTCATGTGGTAGGCCAGACCCTGTTTTTCACGAATATCAAAAACGATTTTATCACCGAGCAACAAAGAAAGCGCTTTAAGGGCCGCTTTGTCATTGGAATTGATTTCCTTACTGAATCCCCAGAACAGGTAGGCGCGCTTGCCATTACCCTCTTTATTTACCTGTTTGGGCGTTTGTTGCAGGCGCAGTTTTTGAGAATACACCGGTGCGTTTATGGTACTTTCCTCAGCGCTGAAAGCGGTGAATTGCTGCAGAACCTGTTTGGGCGCTACCGGAGAAACCACGGAAATGACCATGTTGGCCGGAATAAAATAGGCTTTGGCAAAAGCAACCAGGTCGTTGTATGTGGGCGTTTCCTTTTTGGCCGGATAGGGATTGTCTTTGTAAATAATCGATTGGTAGGTACGTTTAAATAATTTTTTAGCCGGATTTCCGCCGCCCATCATCATGGGATTCATGCGTTTGGATTGGGCTACTGCCTGTTGATATTCCTTTTGGGTGGGAATAAAATGGAGCATCTCTTTATTGAGCAGGGCAATGGTTTTGTCCATGCTCTCGGCCAGGGCTTCCACACGAATATAACCGAAATCCGGATTCATATAAATGTCATCCATAGGGAAGAAAGGATTGTCGTTTACTTTTAAAGTGATTCCCAATGAACTGGTTTGGGCGCGTAGTTTTTCCGATTTCATACGCAGACCGAACGCAGCGTGCAATAGCTTAGCGGCATCTTTTCCGTATTTGGCTTCTAAGGATTCCTTGTGGCCGATTAAATAGTGAATTGCCAGCAAGTGGCTGGCCGGATTCTGTTTGACAATCAGCGTAGCATTTTTACCGTTGCTCTTAAAAAGGGTTTCGGCGCCAGCTTTTTCCTTTTCCGCTGTTTCGGAAGCGGGCTGAGGATGCTGGAATACTGCAACAGGTGCAGCGGTTATTTTTAATTTTGCAAGAGACTGAGCTGCCTGGATAAAGGTTTCGCTTCCGTAAGAAGCCAGCACCGCTTCAATGCCGCCTTCGGCAAAAAGATACGCGTTGTAAATGCCGAACATGTGCGGCTTTTCGATGTTTTTCAAAAAGCCGGTGCGTGCTTTGGCCGATTCGGCTTCTAACAGTGTGGCATCAAAATTCCAGTGTTGTTTGCTCAGAAAGTTTTGAACCGCTTCAGACAGGCTCCGGGCAGAGACAGCTTGTGTCATGTTAAGATTAACCTGCACATAGGCGCTTAAAGGACTGATGCGGGTTTGCAGGCGGGCTGTTTTAACAGCATCCGGAAATTTCTTTTGCAGGAGCTGTTCCAAAGGTTTGGCTGCTTCGGATAATTTAATATCGAGCAGATTGTAAAACGCTGAGCTGGCTCCGGAAGGAATGGGGAAAAAAAGTTGAAGCACTTCATTCTTACCATCGTAAAAACGATGAAACACAGATCCTTCCGTGGGAAGGATCAAATGGCTGCGGTCGAAACCTTCGCTCCAGGTGGGATCTGCATCGCGCCGCACTTCACTGGGAGAGACCGTTCCGTAAATCTCTTTAATTGTGTTGAGCATGTCTTTGGAATCAAAATTGCCGATCACACTCATCAGCATATTATTCGGTACGTAATTATTCAGATAAAAATCGTACACAGCGTCGCGGTCCATGTGTTCAATGGTAGAATAGGTGCCAAGTGTTGGCAGGGACAGCGCATGCCCCTTGTATAAAACAGAAAGAATATTTCGTTCTTTTTGCTCATCCGGATCGGCCAGGGTTTTGGAAATTTCTTCGAGTACAATGCCTTTTTCTTTGTTGAATTTGGCTTCGGGCAAAGTGGAATGAAACAGCATATCCGCCTGAATTTCCATCCCTTTCTTAATGTTTTCAGCTGGAGTGACCATCATAAAATTAGTAAAATAGTCCGAGGTGTTGGCGTTGTTGTAGCCGCCGATGCGATCTACATCGTCGTACAACTGTTTTTGGCTGCGGCTAGTCGTGCCGTTAAACAGTAAGTGCTCCAACATGTGGCTCATACCGCTGGTGGCAAAATTTTCATAGGCTGATCCGACTTTTACCACCACATTGACGCCAACCATGGGCAGGGCAGGGTTTTCGATAAGCAGTACCTGCATGCCGTTATCGAGTTGGTGGATAGATACACCCTGCGGCAGACTTTGTGCCTGTGCAAAATGTAGAAAAGCAAAAATCGCCACAATGGTGGTTACAACAATTTTGGAAACACGCATAATTCTCTCCCTGAAACTATTTTGGTAGTGTCAAAATTTTCTTGTTAAAATGCCAACTAAGCTATTAATTATTTGATAATTATCTACATTCGTAGGTTTCCCTTCCACGACTGACTTGAGCGGAGCTTCCGAGATAGCTCAACATCAAGTCAGTCATGGGGCTAACTAATTAAACTTCAGAATGTTAGCCCCAACATTTATGTTGGGGTTAAATTGTTATCCACACATATTTTTAGCCCTTTAGGGCTTTATAAAGTGCACTGCTTTAATATTTCATTTTTTCATAAAACTTTTGATACTACCGTTTTTGTTTAAAACAGCTCTGATGTCAAACATAAACGCACCGTTTGTTATAAGGTTGCCGCTGAATCTGTAACAGACTGTAACAATTTGTTTGCCCGGTTGCCGGTTTCTTATTCACATTAATGGAATATAGTCTGTCCTGAAAATAAAGTAAAAATAAAATGAACAAAATAAGATTTAAAATTAATAAAAGTTCAATGCCGGACGAATTCTGTGACAGGTGCATTTTGAAAAGCTGGAGAAAAGTGTTATTATTAGCAACTGTTTTTAATCTGTGCACATGGGCAGTTGTTAAAAAAGCCCACTCAAGTAGTGTCATTGCGAATCATACTTTAGCGGATTGAAGCGATCTTGTGAAGTTTGCGTTTGGATTGGACGTGTCAAATTTTCGCTATTTGCAGTGAGCACTCAGAATAGTTTAAAATTCACGGCTGCCCTAAATAATGTGGATAAGTGATTAAGCCTGATCCCCCTTCGCCGGTAGGCGAATCCGCCTCATGGCGTGATTAGCAAAGGGGGTTAGGGGGTTGTAAAATCTGTACAATGCAATTTGTCCATTAAAAAAACACCCCAATAGGGAGCGCTATGATTGAATAAGTAAACAATTTGTGTTCATTGTTTAGGCAGAGGTGTTAAAAGTTAAAGGGAAGCCCCATGAAAAGGATTTTATTTTTTGTATTTATAATATTGTTAATGCAGCAATTATTCGCCCAGGGCGGCAGTATTCTGTATCCCGATTTAACCGGGCAGGAACTGATTGATCAGTTACGGGCAGACTACAAACCCAACCATGTGCTGAGTTATGATAATGCGCGGGATACCATGTTTGCCAAAATTGATAACCATGGCGGTAATGTAACCGGTGTCTATTCCGGCTACACCATTTCCATTAATCCCCAGGCCGACCCCAGCACAGATGCTTACAATCAGGATATGAATACCGAGCACACCTGGCCCCAAAGTATGGGCGCCGATGCAGGTAATGCCAAAAGCGATTTGCACCACCTTTATCCGGTGCGCGCTCAGGTGAATTCATCCCGCAGCAATGATCCGTATGGAGAGATTAATGACAGCGCTACGGATACCTGGTGGCGACTCGATTATTCGCAGTCCAATGTTCCAACCAGTTTTATTGACGAATACAGCGAGAAAGATAATACCGGCTATTTTGAACCCCGCGAAGACCATAAGGGCAATGCAGCGCGTTCTGTTTTCTATTGGTACACCATGTATAAAGAGCAGGCAGATACAAACTTTTTTAATATTCAAAAGGAAACGTTACGTCAGTGGAATTTACAGGATGAAGTGGATCAGGCGGAACTGGATCGTTCGGCTCTGATTGCCACATATCAGGATGGAAAAGAAAATCCTTTTGTATTGGATACCACATTGGTGCGCCGGGCTTATTTTACGGGCAGCAGCGGTTCCGGAGGCGGTAGTGATACAACCTCAACAGGTACTGCCGGTGACATTATTATTACAGAAATTATGCAAAATCCTTCTGCCGTGTACGACAGTGACGGTGAGTGGTTTGAGGTGTACAATACAACCAGTGCGGATATTGACATCAACGGTTGGTACATTAAAGATAATGATACCGATTCCCATCATATTTCCAACGGTGGCCCTTTGCTGGTTCCGGCTCACGGTTATTTTGTACTGGGGCGCAATGCCAACAGCGCGACCAATGGTGGGGTTGCAGTGGATTATGAATACAGCGGTGTGGATTTGGCTAATGGGGCCGATGAAATAGTGCTGTTTGCATCAGACGGAACCACGGAAATCGATCGTGTGGAATACGATGGCGGACCTAACTGGCCGGATCCCAGTAGCGCATCCATGTATTTCACCGGTCAGGCTGCAGATGATAATAATACAGCGGCCAACTGGGATGTGTCCGCACTTGCCTGGGACGGTAGCGCCGGAGACGCCGGCTCACCGGGCTATGGGGATATTGTAGCAGGGGCCATTGGTTCCAATCCCACAGCTCCGACACAGTTTTCTCTGGGACAGAATTATCCGAATCCCTTTAACCCCACAACAAGAATTAAATATCAGCTGGCAAAACAAGGCAATGTCCAACTAATTGTTTATAATACACTGGGGCAGAAAGTGGCTGTGCCGCTCAATGCCAGACAGAATCCGGGAACCTATACTATCGTTTTTGACGGCTCCAAACTGGCAAGCGGTGTGTACTTTTACCAACTGGCCATTGAGAATCATTTGTCGCAAATGCGTAAAATGATTTTACTGCGTTAAAGTTCAGGGCTGAGTGGCTGCTTTGGCAAAATTATTCAAAGCGCCGCTCACTTTTGTGATTATTTTTTGACACTTCTGTAATTTATGCCGATTCATTAAATATGCCGGATCATTGTACGTAAACCAGACCTGTCCTTTGGCATCCTGCCAGATCAGAGCTTTCTGAGGGAGGTCGATGGCTACTGTTCGGTTACAGTGCATTAAGGGTGTGCCGATTTTGGGATTACCGAAAATCACTAACTCCGTAGGGGGTAATGTCTTACCCGCTTTTTTAGCGCCCAAAGCATGATTAATGCGTGCAAAGACCGTCATCCCTTTGACCTTTAAAACTTTTTCCAGACGATCAGCTGTTTTTTTAACCGTGTGTGCGCTTTTTACGGAAATTAAACCGTCCTGTGCCAGCAAAACAGTAGAGAGCAGGAAGCTCAAAATCACAATGCTAATAATCTTTTTCATATCCAGTCCTTTCAAATAATGAATGGGTAACAAAAGTACCAACCGAATAGACCGAATATTTATTCCGTTTTGCAAAGAACAGCGTCCCTGCTTGCTTTAGATGGGTTGCAAAGATAAATTGGCACTAAACTTACAATTTAACAGTTGAGAAGACGATGAAACCAATTATCCTGATTTTATTAACCGCTGTACTGGCATTTGCACAGAAAAAAACGCTGCCTCATTATATGACGGCGCAGGAAAAAGCGCTCTACAAAACCTATCAGCCCCAACCTTCGAAAATGGCAATTACAGAAGCGCCACCTACCGCTGTGCGTACGATGGCGGAGTGGGAAGAGTTGCAGGGTCTGGAAATTACCTGGACCTCTTATCTTGATATTTTATCACAAATTGTGGACTATGCACAGGAAGAGGTAACCGTGTATATTGTGTGCAGCGATTCCAATCAGGTGAAGCTCTATCTCAATCAGCACGGTGTGCCGCTTCATAATATTAAATATTTGGAAGAGGCTTACGATACAATTTGGTGCCGGGATTACGGGCCCTGGTCTGCGTATGAGGGCGATGTAAATAAGCTGGACATCATCGATTGGATCTACAATCGTCCCCGGCCCAATGATGATGCTATTCCTTCGGCCATGGCTTCCTATTTGGACTTGGATATTTACGAAGCGACCCAAAATCCCGATGATCTGGTGCATACAGGCGGGAATTTTATGGTGGACGGCCATGGAACCGGCTTTGCTTCTAAACTTATTTTAGACGAAAACAGCGATAAATCAGAGTCGGAAATTGACGATATTGCCTTACGCTATTTAGGGGTGGATCGATTCATAAAAATGGAAACGCTGCCCTACGATGAAATTCATCATATCGATATGCATATGAAACTGTTGGATGAAGAAACACTGCTGGTTGGTCAGTACCCCGAAGGTGTGGCCGACGGCCCGCAAATTGAAGCCAACCTGCAGTATGTGTTAACCAATTACAAAACCTGTTTCGGACGGGATTACGAGGTGGTGCGTATCCCCATGCCGCCGGATGCCAATGGCCGTTATCCGGATAATAACGGTGAATACCGTACCTATACGAATTCGGTGATTGTAAACGGTACCGTTATTGTTCCTACTTACGAGGAGCAGTACGACACCACGGCCCTGCGTATCTATCGCGAAGCCATGCCCGGTTACAATGTGGTTGGTATTGATTGTAATGATATTATAGGTGCATTGGGCGCGATTCACTGCATTACCAAAGAAATCGGTGTGGATGAACCGGTTTGGATTTCGTACGCTCCCATCAGGCATGCTTACGAAGATGAGGGTAACTACACAATTACTGCGCAAATCAAATCTGTTTCCGGTATTGCCTCGGCAACGACCTGGTGGAGCATTGATACGACAGCAGGGTATCAAAGCCTGGCCATGACGGCAATCGGAACGGACAGCTTTACAGTAGCGATTCCGGCACAATCGGCGGGAACAACGGTTTTTTATTATATTGCAGCGGAAGCAAATAGTGGCCGTAGCAGCAGTAAACCGCTTGTGGCGCCGGATGGTGTTTTTACGTTTACTGTAGAAACTGTTTCGGATCTTGTGGAAAATGAGAATAGCCTTTCCGGTTTTCGTCTCGCGCAGAACTATCCTAATCCGTTTAATCCAACTACAAGTATCAGGTATCAAATAACAAGACAAGTAGATGTACAATTAGCCGTTTTTAATGTGTTGGGACAAAAGGTGCGGACACTGATAAATGAGGAACAGACCGCCGGAGAACATACAATTACATTTACTGCAGATGATTTGCCGGCAGGAATTTATTTCTACCGTCTGCAATCAGGAAACGTTAGCAAGATAAGGAAAATGATACTCATCAAATGAAAGAAGGTCAATGGTGCGCCTCGTAATTTTACTGATTTTTTCGTTTGGCTTTAATCTGCTCTCCCTTTTCGGACAGCAGGTCGCGCTGCAAAACTGGCCGGCAAAATTACAGTTGTTTCCGCGGGATGCACAGGATTCGGCGGTCGTGCGAATTAGTGGAGACGTACTGGAATCCGGTTTTACTGAAGTAAAACTGGAAATCTATAAACAATCCCAGTTATGGAAGGAACGCACTCAAACCTTAGCCTACCAAAACGGCAAGGCTGCCTTTGACTTTTCTCCAAAAATTCACGCGGAAGCCTCCGAATATGATTTCCATCTTTTGATAGATACCGAACTGGTGGCTCGGCGCGATAGTATTTTATGTGGCGATGTTTATTTGATTAACGGACAGTCCAATTCTCATCCCAATGCGGTGTCGTATAGTTTTAGCAGCGAATTCTGCCGCAGTTTTGGGCGGCACACAGGGTACACCGATTATGATCCCGCGGATACGACTTGGGGATTGTCTACCGGTCAGGGCTGGTGCGAAGACTGTAATTATGCGGTCGGCGTTTGGGGGTTGCGCCTCCAGGAGATGATTTTATCTAAATATGGGATGCCTACCTGCCTGATAAACGGCGGCAGCGGGGGGTCGTCCATTTCATATAATCTGCCTGATTCTGCCGATCATCTCGATTTAACCACCACCTACGGCCGTCTTTTATACCGGGCGACCAAGGCAAAGGTAGAAGCGCATGTTAAAGCGCTGCTCTGGCACCAGGGCGAAAGCGACAGTGGTAGTCCGGATGCTGAGGCCTATACGGAACGTTTTACGGAACTGCGCGATGCCTGGCGTACCGATTATGCGCCCCTCGATAAAATTTATGTTTTTCAGATTCATCCCGGAAACTGCGGCGGTGCCCAGCAGGATTATTTTCGAAATGAGCAGCGAAATTTTAAAGGATTGTTCCCGGATGTCAGTGTGATGGCCACAAACGGGCTTATCGGTCACGATGGCTGTCATTATAATGATGACGGCTATCTGCAAATGGCTTCCTGGATTTTCCCGCTTATGGAACGCGATTTCTATTCCCGTGCGGATACGGTGGATATTGATGCGCCCGATCTTCTTAACGCACACTATGCGAACCAAAGTCATACACAGATTGCTTTGGAATTCGACCAGCCGGTGATTTGGCCGGATGATTCACTAAATGCTTCGATGAAGGATTATTTTTATCTGGACGGTGAATCGGGATTTGTACAAAACGGTTACACGATTAACGATGATTACACCGTTATTTTACAGCTAACTTCTGCCCGGGAAGTGTCTTTGGTTACCTACCTGCCGAGTTTTTCTTATAATCACGCTCCTCTGCATATCTATCAGGGGCCCTGGATACGTAATTCCCGCGGTATCGGTGCGCTTTCGTTTTTCGAAGCGGCTGTCGGCGATGCGCCCTCTGCAATTGCCACCGAAGGTACGAAGCTTTCCGGCTGGCGATTATATCAAAATTATCCCAACCCCTTCAATCCATCCACAACCATCAGGTACCAAATTCCCGGTTCCCGGTTTGTTACAATAAACATTTACAATAATCTGGGGCAAAAGGTAGTTACCCTGGTATCCGGCCAAAAAAGTGCAGGAATGCATGAAGTGGAATGGGATACCGGAAGTTTTACCAGTGGCGTCTATTACTGCCGCCTGGAAACTGCGCAGGGTCAGGTTCTAACTCAAAAATTGATTTTGCTGAAATAGGTTCGCTGGCCCCAATACGTTTGGGCATTTTGATTGGATGCGGAACAGTAGCAGGCTCAGGCATGTAACTGTAATGTGGCATCCTGATTATTCAGGACAGCTGTAAGCAAATATCTCAATAGCCAGCATCTAAATTCCATAACACGTCGTATAAAATTCTTTCATTTAAAATCCAAAATCTAAAATCTCTCATTTTTTTAGTCCGAATTGCAAAAAAAACTTGCTATAATGCACATATGTGCATTAAATTCCATTTGTTCACAAAAAGGACAGGGATTGTATGGCACGCACCAAAAAAGAACGAATTGTGGAACGGCCGCCATTGTTTACCGGGTATAAACCGCTCGGTATTATGCGCGGATCGCTGCAAAAATTACCATTGGCCTTAGATGAGTACGAAGCCATTCGTCTGGCCGATTATTTGGGAATGGATCATGCGGAAGCAGCTAATGAAATGGAAATTTCCCGTTCTACGTTTACCCGCCTGATTGAACGGGCACGTGCTAAAATGGCCCGTTTTCTCATTGAAGGGAAAGAATTGTTTATTGAGGGAGGTAATATCCATTTTAGAGGTAATATAATTCGATGTCAGAGTTGTGGGTATATGTTCAATATACAAATCGGTAAACAGGTGAAGGAATGCCCGGAGTGCCATTCACACAGTTTAATGAATCTGGCCGGTGGATTCGGTCACGGGCGGTGTTGTGTGAATCATACCAACGAGCATTTGGCATAATATTTAAAGTAATACAAGAAATTTGGAGGTTAACTATGGCAAATTTCAGAAATGCATCGAATCCGGGAAGCGGACGAGGGATGGGTCGCGGTGGCGGCCGGGGGCGGAACAAAGGCGGTGGTTTTGGTGTGGGAGGTTATTGTGTCTGCGCCAAATGCGGAGCCAAAGTGCCGCATCAGCAGGGCGTTAAATGTACGGAACTCAATTGTCCCGAATGCGGGCATACTATGGTCAGGGAAGAACTACTTAATTCGAAAAAAGGATAAACATGAAGATAGCTATTGCCAGTGGAAAGGGTGGTACGGGAAAGACCACCCTTTCTACCAATCTTTCGGCTTTTCTTGCAGAACAGGGTAAGGTGGTGCTTACCGATCTGGATGTGGAAGAACCGAATTCGGGATTGTTCGTGAACGGTACATTGCAACATGCAGAAGATAAGTTTAAGATGATTCCCGAATGGGAACAGGAAAAATGCACTTTGTGTGGGATCTGCCAGGAAGTGTGTAATTACCATGCAGTCATCAAAATGGCCGATCAGATTATGATTTTTCCTGAACTCTGCCATAGCTGTTATGCCTGTTCCGAGCTTTGCCCGGAAGAGGCTTTGCCTATGATTCCTCAAAAGATGGGGGAGCTGAAGCAATTCAATGTAAATAATTTATTTTTTGTAGAAAGTCGTTTGAAAATAGGTGAAGAGCAGGCCGTACCGCTGATCAAACAGACTTTGCAATATGTGGATGCGCAATTTCCCAAAGAAATCATTAAAATATACGATTCACCTCCGGGAACATCATGCCCGGTTATTGAGGCTACCAAGGATGCGGATTTTGTGATACTGATAACCGAGCCCACTCCGTTTGGCCTGCACGATTTAAGCCTTGCCGTGGAAACCATGCGCGAGTTAAAAAAATCCTTTGGCGTAGTAATTAACCGTTACGGGATTGGCAATGATGATGTGTTAGCTTACTGTGAGAAAGAAAAAGTGCCTGTACTGGCTAAAATACCCAATGACCGGAAAATTGCCGAGCTATATTCCCGCGGGGAACTGATTTACAGAAAAGTGCCGGAAGTAAAGCAGCAACTGGATCACATCTGGAAGTATATTGAAACCACAGCAGGAGGCAGGCAATGAAAGAAATCGTCGTAATTTCCGGAAAGGGCGGAACCGGTAAAACCTCGCTTACTGCCTCCTTTGCCTGGCTTGGTGGGGAAAATGTGGTAGTGGCGGATTGTGATGTGGACGCCGCAGATATGCATCTATTGCTGCAGCCGGATTTTAAACACAGCGAAGATTTTTACAGCGGTGAGGTAGCCCAAATTCACCAGGAAGAATGTATTCAGTGTGGAAAATGTGCGGATGTTTGCCGCTTTGATGCCATTCCTGTTGTGGACGGGAAATATGTGATTGATGAAATCAGCTGTGAAGGCTGTGGGTACTGTCCGCGGGTTTGCCCCACGGATGCCATCACCATGGAAGATCAGCTTTCGGGAAAATGTTTTATCTCGACCATAAAAACTGGCGCAACCATGGTGCATGCACGGCTGGGAATCGGGTCGGAGAACTCGGGCAAACTGGTGGCCAAAGTTAAAACCGAAGCTAAAGATGTGGCCGAAAAAACAGAGAAAGACTATGTGATTGTGGACGGTTCGCCCGGTGTGGGCTGCCCGGTGGTCTCTTCACTCTCCGGCGCGCATTTTGTCGTGTTGGTTACCGAGCCTTCGGTGTCGGGTTTACACGATTTAAAACGGGTATATCAACTGGTTAAAAAATTTGGTATCCCGGCCGGTTGCATCATTAATAAATCGGATTTAAACCCCGAAATGAGCGCGCAAATTGAATCCTTCCTTGCGGATGAAGATATTGTGCTCATTAACAGTTTACCCTATGACGAAACCTTCACCAAAGCCATGACGCAGGGACAAACCATTGTGGAATTTGATGAAGGTCCGTTAAAGGAAAAAATTAGTGAAAGCTGGGAAGTCATAAAAAAGGCCGTGTAGCAAACGGATTTGAGTGAACGTTGTATTCCCATTTAAAGCGGTCAGCGAGCACCCGGTGTAGGGATTCAAAGCATTGAATCCCTGCGAAGGAATATCGGATTTGTTAAAAAATGTTTTTGGTTGTTTAACCTGTGGAAAAAATCCGTTGCAAATCGATCTAATTTATTTTTACCCATATAAACGACATAGAACAGAATAAATTTTTTACAGAATGGAGAGAATGATGAAAATCGCATTTACAGCTAAAGGAACCGATTGGGATGCACCCATGGATGCCCGCTTTGGCCGGGCTGAATACCTTTTGGTATATGACGAAGATACGAAAACCTTTGCGCAGTTTGATAATCGGGCGATTAAGGATGCCGCGCATGGGGCCGGGCCGCAAACCGCACAAAATCTTTTTGAAATGCATCCGGATGTATTGATTACCGGAAACGGCCCCGGCGGAAACGCGGCAACAGTTCTGGAAAAAGCGGGCATAAAAATATATATTGGTGCAGGCGACAAAACGATTAAAGAAGCGTACACAGCCTATCAGAATAATCAGTTAAAAGAATTTTAATGAGATTTCCCATGTTTATTAGTACTTATTCGGTATTTAAACAAGCCGTAATGATAACCGGCTTTGTATTCGTCATGATGTTGGCTATTGAATACCTTAATGTATTTACTAAAGGTCTGTGGCAACAATCTATAAAAGGCGGGCGCTGGAAACAATATGTGTTAAGCGCAATTCTTGGAGCGGTTCCGGGATGCCTTGGCGCTTTTACAGCGGTGGCCTTATTTTCGCACCGGCTCATATCTTTTGGGGCCATTGTAACGGCGATGATTGCCACCAGCGGTGATGAAGCCTTTGTCATGTTTGCCATGTTCCCGCAAAAGGCGCTGTTACTAACAATTGCAATTTTTCTGATTGGCATTGTGGCAGGTTTTCTTACAGATACCTTTTACAAGCCGGCTAAAGTACTGGACAGCTTTGTGGATAATGCATTTCCCTTGCACAAAGAGGAAAAATGTAATTGCTTTCCCAAAGATAAAATATGGCATTTCATTGTTCGGCCGTCTGTTGCGCGTTTGGCGCTGGCCGTGATTATTCTTTCTTTGATACTGGGGCTAGTAACCGGCGTGTTAAGCGGAAAAGCGGCTCTGTGGAAAAAAGTAACCATAATGCTCAGTTTTCTATTTTCCCTGTTCATTGTGCTAACGGTTCCGGAACATTTTTTAAAAGAACATCTTTGGAATCATCTTGTAAAAGTACATTTGCCCCGCATATTTTTGTGGACCTTTGGCGTTTTGTTGTTTTTTTATTTTGCCATGCAATGGGTGGATCTTCATGCGTGGATGAGTAATAATATGTTAGTCGTGCTCATTCTGGCAATTCTCATTGGTATTATTCCGGAATCGGGGCCACATCTGATTTTTGTGACACTTTTTGCTCAGGGAGTGGTTCCGTTTAGCGTGCTGCTGGCCAGTTCTATTGCGCAGGACGGACATGGTATGCTGCCTTTACTGGCAGAATCGAAAAAAGGATTTGTACAGGTAAAATTAGTGAATATGATATTTGCGCTAATCACGGGTATAAGTGTGTATTGGGCGGGATTTTAAATGGAAGATAGAAAATACCACAAAATAAAGGGAGGAGAATGGAAAAAATAATAGCTGCTTTTGCCACGGATGATGGTAATACGTTTATGGACCGCCATTTCGGAGATGCCGAACAATATGTGATTTATGAAATTTATCCGGATAAAGCACATCTGATTAAAGCTATAGGAAACACAACTGAAGAAGAGCAGCAACACGCAGACCCGAATAAAGCAAAAGGGGTATCGCAATTATTTAAACAAGATAAGGTGCAGGCGCTAATATCCAAAAAATTTGGCGGTAACATTAATCGCATGAAGAAAAATTTTCTATGTATTTTAATGAATGATGAAAGCATTCGGCACAGCATCGTACGCATCCAGGAAAATTTTGACACCGTGCGACAGGAATTTGCCAAGGGAGAAACGCGGCACTTCTTAAATCTCAAATCCGAATAATTATTTCTTTTTTCCCTTTTAAATTTGCATTTTGGTATCCATATAGTTATATATAGTTAACAAAAGAAGCATTAGTGAAATACAAGAACGGTCCGAATAGCTGTTGAGGCAGGTGCACCCAAAAGAAGCAATAAAACAGCTCAAAAGAGTTGTTTGACGTATAAATTGGTAAAACCATCATAGGAGGTATCCAATGGAAAGCCAAAATGAATACGAAGTGGTGTATCATTTTAATGCCATAGGCAAAAAAAAGGTTCGGGCTGCCAATTATGAAGCTGTAAAGCGTCTGATAGAATCCGGTGAATGCAGCTTGCCGGATGAAGTTGTTGAAATGAATGAACCCTGCAAGGTCTATGAAATTCACTCTTTGCGTACCCTTGAATCGGGTTTGCAGGAGCGCCATATTCGGGAATATGAAAATTGGGGCTCTGAATAATGATTTAGGGTGGATTTACTTTTTAAAACGTGGAGGCTCTAATGTTGGACGAAATTGTAAATTTTAATGAGATGGAATGGCAAAGCGCAGGAGATGCGTATCCCAAACACACTCAGATCAAAGTGTTACGGGACGACAAGGATGGGCGGACTATTTTACTAAAGTTACCAAAGGGATTTAAACTGAGTGGTCATACTCATATTAAAGTGGAACAACACTTCATCCTGAAAGGTCAATACGAAATAGATGGAAGGGTGTACGGCGAAGGGACCTATCAGCTCATTCATCCCGGGACTACACACGGGCCGTTTACCTCTAAAACAGGTGCGGAAATTTTGGTAGTTTGGTACTAAGGAAGGTTGTGTAAAACGAAAACGATTAAAAATATGAAAACGGTTTTAATTACTGGCGCCACCGACGGTATAGGTGCGGAAACGGCAGTTCAATTGGCAAAAGCAGGCTGGAAGGTGATTGTCCACGGCAAATTCCACGGACGCTGCCGTTCTGTTCTCGAACGGATAAAAGAAGAAACTGGCAATACACAGGCGGATAGTATTTACGCGGATTTGGCTTCACTGTCGGAAATTCGGGATATGTCACGCCGTTTACATGACCGGTTTGACCACATAGACGTTCTGATAAACAATGCCGGTGTGTTTGAACCGGAGTTGCAATATACGGTGGACGGGCTGGAACGAACGTTTGCCGTAAATCATTTGGCGCATTTTTTACTTACCGGTCTGGTGTTGGATTTATTGCAACGCTCGGGCCAGGCCCGAATCATTACGGTAAGTTCCATGGCGCATGCAGCTAAAATGGATTTTGATAATTTACGCGCTCAGAAACAATATTCGGGATATGAAGCGTATAGCATGTCTAAACTCGCGAATATTTTGTTCACGTTTCATCTGGCGGAAAAACTAAAGCAAACGTCGCTTACAGCAAATTGCCTTCATCCGGGGGTGATTCAAACCAAATTACTGCAGGCCGGTTGGGGAATGGGTGGTGCAAGGGTTGCGCAGGGGGCAAAAACTTCGGTGTATCTTGCTACTTCGCCGGAAGTGGAACGGGTGAGTGGCGCTTATTTTAGTAATAGTAAGCAAGTGCGCCCGGCGGCTGTAGCCTATGACCGGGATGTTCAGGAACGCTTATGGAAATTGAGTGAATCTATATGCGGTTATTCTTATTAGAGGAAGATAAAGAATGGGAATTGTGTATGGGCCTGTACCGTCGCGCCGGCTGGGTCGCAGTTTAGGGATTAATCATATTCCACCGAAAATTTGTTCGTACGCTTGTGTGTATTGCCAGTTGGGTAATACACTTAAAATGCAGCTTAAGCGTGAAGCTTTTTATCCTTCTCAAACGATTGTCCGGCAGGTAGCCAAAGCGATCGAAACAGCCAAAAAACGCAAGGAAAAAATCGACTATCTCGCTTTTGTTCCCGATGGTGAACCGACACTTGATTTGAATCTTGGTCAAACCATTCATCAGCTCAAACTATTTCAGATTCCGGTTGCGGTTATTACCAATGCTACTTTAATAGATAATAAACTGGTGCGGGATGATTTAATGGAAGCCGATTGGGTTTCCTTAAAAGTTGATTCTGTGGATTCAGCTATTTGGCAAAAAACGGATCGCCCTCACGGAAAAATAAAATTAGATGCCATTTTAGAAGGAATGCTTGCTTTTAGCCAATCTTTCCGGGGAAAGCTGGTCACGGAGACCATGCTTATTCATTCATATAATGACAGTGCCGGGCAGGCGGAACAAACAGCTCGTTTTTTAAGGAAGCTTCAGCCGGAGATTGCCTATATTTCTGTTCCCACCAGACCACCGGCAGAGTCAGGCATTAAACCGGCACGAGCCCAAGCTGTAAATCAGTATTGGCAAATTTTTACTAAATATCTCAAACAGGCAGAATTGTTAACCGGATATGAAGGAAATGCCTTTGCGGCAACAGGCAATGCCGAAGCGGATATTTTAAGCATTACATCAGTTCATCCCATGCGCAGGGAAGCCATACAGGCGTTGCTGAATAAAAGCGGTCAAGGTTGGGAAATAGTGGCAAAATTACTGGAAACGGCTGCTATTATAGAGAATACATATGAGGGACATAAATACTATTTACGCAATTTTAAAACACCTGTTAAGGAGTGAAAATGGGAAAGAAAATTAAACTAGGAATTATTATTTGTGATCGCTACCGTAGCTGCGCCGGTGGTAAATGTTTTCGTGCTTTAGCCGAAAAAGAAGGAGCGTTTGCACGGTATAATGATGAGGACGTTGAGTTAGTGGGCTTTACAACCTGTGGTGGTTGCCCGGGTGGAAATATTGAATATGCACCGGAAGAGATGAAAAAAAATGGAGCTGAAGTGATTCATCTTGCAACCGGGCTAGTAGTTGGGTATCCTCCCTGTCCTTATATTGAGCATTTCCAAAAATTTATACCTGAAAAATACGGATTAAAAGTGGTAATAGGTACACATCCGATTCCGCAAAAATACTATTTAACCCATCAGGCGCTTGGAACGTGGAATGAACCACAGTGGCCGGCATTAATTGAACCGACTTTAGCCGATGAAAAAACCCGGCTTGATTACGATTGAAATAGGTTTTCATGAATTTTACATGTTGCCCGGGGGGGCTTTTTCAATGAGCCGTTTGCATTCGGAAAACCATCCCTGGGCTTCCTCATAGATATTTATATTTTTAAGATATTGTGCATCCAGCTTGGAAATGGATAAATTTTGAACAGCAGGGTCCAAATGATGCGCAAATGAATCGGCTAAATGTAAAACAGTAACCAATGAATTGGGTTCATCTCCAAAGATCTCGGGATTATGGTGACGGATAACCGCTTCGACCACTTGGTTTGAAAAGCGCCATAAACCTAATAAATATGCACCAATTTCCGCGTGATTTGTTCCAAGAAGTTCTTTCTCAACTTCCCAGATATTTCGTTTGTCCTCAGACACTTT
Source organism: Calditrichaceae bacterium (assembly GCA_024762535.1). GTDB lineage: Bacteria > Calditrichota > Calditrichia > Calditrichales > Calditrichaceae > JANTHG01. Next base: position 12,548 of record JANTHG010000013.1, on the reverse strand, counting down.
ATTGAGGATCTTTTCGTATCGATCTGGTAATTTTGAGGCTAAAATCAGGATACCGATATCGTGTAAAAAACCGGCAATAAAAGCATCTTCAATAAAAAGCTGGTCTTTGCTTATTAGGCCGGCGATATGTTTAGCAAATGTAGCAGTAAGGGTACTATGATTCCATAAAGTATCATAAGAAAGCAAAAGTTCCTGGTCATATTTTAGGCTCGAAAAAATTCCTATCGATAAAACCAGGGTTTTAACCGTGTCGATTCCCAACAGCGATGTAGCCTGAACAGGATTGGATATATTTTTAAAAAAACCAAAAAATGAAGAGTTTACCAGTTTTAATATCTGAGCGCTCATTCCAATATCTTTCTGAATGATTTCACCGATTTCTTTTACAGCCACATCCTCTTTTTGCAAGGCTTGAGTAATTTCCTGATAGAGAGAAGGAAGGCTGGGGAGTGAATCAATATTTGACACAATCTCTTTGAGTTCTGTACTATTTAAAATATTTTGGATTTCAGTAATTCGTAAAACTGTTTTTTTCAACGTTTCAGCATCGCATGGTTTGGATAAAAATTGATGAGCCGGACGCACCGCTTTTAACAGTAGATCCTGATCAGAATATCCGGATAATATAATTCGTACCATGTGTGGATATTTTTCACGAACTCGGGAAAGTAATTCCGCACCATTAATTCCCGGCATTCGCATATCGCTGACGATCACATCAAACCGATCTTTTTCCAATAAGGCCAGAGCAGATTGGCCATCCAGTACAAAATGCATATCCCATTCATTTCTTAATGAACGCATAATGCGTTTTAAGCCGTTAATAATTCCCTGATCATCATCCACAAATAATACTTTTTTCATTTATTGTTCCATTATTTTGTTATATTCCAGTCTAAGTGGCAATTCGATAATAAAGGTGGAACCTTTACCGGGCTCCGATTCTATTTTTAAGGTTCCATGATGTTTTTGGGTAATTACTGAATGAGCAATGGCCAAACCTTGTCCGGTTCCCTTGCCCACTTCCTTGGTTGTAAAAAAAGGATCAAAAATGCGGTGTTGAATTTCTTTCGGTATTCCTGTCCCTGTATCGCTGATTTTAATTTCTACGGTTTCGTCTCGCTTTTTAGTGGAAATGGTAATTGTGCCTTTTTCACCACTATTACCAACTTTATCCTGAATGGCATGGGAAGCGTTGACAATGATGTTTAGAATGACCTGGTTAAATTCATCAATAAAACAAGGAACAGCAGGTAAAGAAGGATCTAATTCAGTTTTTAATTCAGCAACATATTTCCATTCATTTTTGGATACAATAATAGTGTTTTCTATGGCCTGATTAATATCGGCTGCGGTTTGTTCATTTCCGGATGGATGAGAAAATTCCTTCATAGCCTTAACTATTTTACGGATTCGATCCAGCCCCTGCAGGGATTGCTGCAGAGCGTCTGGAACTTCTGTCTCGAGAAAGTCTAAATCAGAACGCTCTATTAACTCTTCCAGTGCACTAATGTTCGCTGTAACATCCCTGCCCTGCTGGTATTGTTCTTTTGTTTCTTTAAATCTATGTAAGACTGTGTTTATGCTTAAAAAGGAATCCTGCAAAAATGTGAGGTTATCGTTAATAAACTGACTGGGAGTATTTATTTCATGCGCAATACCTGCAGCTAATTGCCCGATAGCTTCCAGTTTTTGAGCTTGTAATAATTTGACTTCCAATTGTTTACGCTCATGTAACTCTTGTACTATTTTTTCTTTGGCTCGATGTAAACGGCTGTTTAAACGCATGGTTCCCAAAAGGAATCCAATAATTATCAATAGAAAGAGTCCGCTTGCAATACTTAAAAGTTTATTTTGAACAATAAATTGCCAGATGCTAACACGGTTGAGTTCTGCATAGGGACCGATTTGAAGTGCTTGCATACAAGTACGAACCGAGTGATAGTTAAGAGGGATGGACCAGCCCGCGTAGTGAGCATTTTGGGCAGCTTCACTGTTCATGGGCATTTGTAAAAGGGCAATGGCCACTTTTTGAGCTAATTCTTTGGAAGTTTTAGGGAGTTGTGCAAAGGGCCATTCGGGATATAATGCTGTGCTGTGCAGGAAGGGGAACTTTTCTGTCTGTAAATGTTGATTATGTGGAAATATTCTAAAATCAGTTAGATTTATTTCCCCTTTTTCTGAGAGTTGTTCCAGCGCATCCGTTCGTACTGTTCCCGCATCAACCCTTCCATCTCGGACATCATATATAACCTGATCATGGCTACCGGTAAAGCGAATCGATTTAAAATCTTCAAACGGATCTATTCCCGCTTTTTTTAGAGTGAGCCAGGCAGCTTGCCAACCTCCAAGGGAGTTTTTATCAACTGCTGAAAATGTTTTACCTTCTAAGTCGGTTATTGTTTGGATATCACTCCTATTAGCTTTGCAAAAGAGGACACCGCCGAATTTTGTAAAAGGCCTACCTGCCCGTAAGTTTTTTAAGGTTGCGATGCGGTCAGCATCATATTTAATTTCGGCTTCTATATAAATGCTTGGGTTAGAGATTAAGAAATCGATTTTATTTTGCTGCAACGCAGAATCAATTTCGTTGAACAAGAGTGGGATTATTTCAAATTGATATCCTCTAATATTGCGGGTTAAATAAATGGCGGTAGCAGACCATTTTTGCATGGATTCATAACGGCTATGCGTGGCCAAAACACCGATTTTAACCGGTTTTAGTTTAGCTGAATAGAGACTATTATTTAGAGTAATAGAGAATATAAATAGGCATAAAAATATTTTTATGAAGTATGAAAAATGCCCTTTTTTTATTCCATACATTTAAACCGTTCCTTTATTTAGTCTCATATGGAATAGTACCTATCGACTCAAATGGACTATTTATTAGAAGCTATTTGTAAATATGGATAAGAAAATAATATAAGGTATGATTGGAAATAAAAAGCCGGCATCCGGATTGCCACGGATGCCGGCTGAAGGGTTAATTTAATATTTCATCGGCATGAAGTAAATCGGAAAATGTGTCGTTGGTAATTTCTTCTGCATTTTTACGGGCATTGGCCACAGCATTCATAATATATCGATTGGCAATAAAAACCTTGCGGGCATCTTTTTCTGCTTCATTTAATAGTAAATAGCCTACAAACAGATAGCTGTACAATTCCACCAATTCTTTGGCTGCCACATCCTGAAAATATTTATCATTTTTATCGACAACATATTTTAAACTGCTGTAAAAGATTTCCCGGATTTCTTTTAAGGTATCGGCGAGACGCTGCAGATTGCCTTTCCTCTCTTTCTGTTCTTCCCGGTCAAAATCTTCTTTGAGGATATCATTGATTACGCCGCCAATGGCTGCAACAACCTGAAGCTGCGTCGTACCTTCGTAAATGTTGGTAATACGGGCGTCGCGCGCCAAACGTTCCACTTTAAATTCTTTCATATAACCGGTTCCGCCATGAATCTGAAGGGAATCGTATGTGGTTTTATTGGCGTTTTCGGTTAATGTGTATTTACACATGGGCGTAAGCAGAGCGGCTATTTTGGAAGCAACTTTTTGGCGGGCCACCACTTCACTGGCGTCTTTACCCTGGGCTTTAAGTTTATGCGCCAGTTCATCCAGTTTATCGCGTTTATCTACCGATTGGGCAGTGGCATAAAGCAGGGAACGGTCGCTTTCTACCCGGACGCGCATATCAATTAACATATTGGTTACTACCGGAATGTCGTAAATGGCTTTTCCGAATTGTTCCCGTGCCTTTGCGTATGCAAGCGCTTCTTCGTAAGCAGCCTGTGAAATACCAAGCGCCTGTGCCGATACGCCGAGACGTGCGCCATTCATTAAATCCATTACATATTTTATAAGTCCGAATTTGCGTTTCCCCACTAATTTGGCCGGTGTATCATTAAATTGCAGCTCCGTTGTAGGGGAACCGTGAATACCCAGTTTATTTTCGATGCGGCGAACGGTAATAGTACTGTCCCCGTAACAAACAAACATACTCAGACCGCGGCCGTCTTTGGTGCCGGCTTCACTACGGGCCAGAACCAGTAAAATATCGCCATTGCCGTTAGTGATAAACCGTTTTACACCACGTAAAAACCAATTGCCTTTTTCGTCCTGGTAGGCCTGAAGCTTAACAGCCTGCAAATCCGAACCGGCATCGGGTTCGGTTAAGGCCATGGCGCCGGTTGCTTCTCCGCTGGCAAACTGGGGTAAAAATTCTGCTTTTTGGTCGTCATCGCTGTATTTGTTGATTGTTTCGGCAATATCCTGCAGGCCAAAGATGTTCATTAAAGATGCATCCGCACGGGAAACCATTTCGATGGCCATAGTGTAAATGGTAGTCGGGCAGTTCAGTCCGCCGTATTTACGGGGCAGGGTAAAACCCATCAGCTCAGCTCTGCTCAGCTGGTCGAGAGCCAACTGTGTTCCTTTGGCATAGGTTACTTTTCCGTTTTCAAAATGGGCGCCTTCCAAATCTACATCAGTGGATGCCGGGTCAATGATGTTAGCCGTAATATCTCCGGTAATTTCGAGTACTTTACGGTAATTATCCATCGCATCCTGATAATCCACAGGTGCGTAATTATATTCTTTGGCCTGTTCAAAATTGTCTTCCATAATATCGACAACTTCTTTTAAATCCAGGTTTTCGAACTGGAAGAGCAGGTCTTTGTTTTCAGTAAAAAAGTTTGGCATATCATCCTCTTACATAATTTTGAATGATGAATGTTAAATTGTACAGGTTACGCGTTTTTATTTAACATATTCGTTTTATTTAAGTTTATGTTTGTACACATCGATGAGCATGGGTATCACTTCTTTAGCGTCGCCGACAATTCCGTAATGGCAAATGTCGAAAATCGGCGCTTCCGGGTCATTGTTAATGGCAATAATTTTGTTGGATTCATCCATGCCTGCCCGATGCTGAATGGCACCGGAAATAGCAACGGCAATGTAGAGCTTAGGGCGTACGGTTACACCGGTTTGGCCCACCTGGCGAGCGTGCTCCACAAAACCGGCATCCACGGCCGCACGGCTGCCGGCTACTTCGCCACCAATAACATCGGCCAGTTCATGCAACAGGCCAAAATCTTCTTTGGAACCCATGCCGTAACCGCCGGCAACAATAATGGGAGCGGCTTTTAAGTTAACTTTGTTTTCTTCACGGTGCTGTTCAATAATCTGCACTAATTTATCCGTAGGATCTTCTTTGAACGGAATTTCTGTGATCTTACCTTTTACCGGTGTATCTAAAGGATGCATTTCCATCACACCTTCACGTACCGTTGCCATTTGTACGGGATTTTCCGGTGTGATAATGGTAGCCAGAATGTTTCCGCCAAAGGCCGGACGAATTTGCAGCAGTAACTGGGGGTAATCTTTACGCATATAGGTAACATCGGAAATCTGCAGGTCTGTACAGTCTGCAGTTAATCCGCTCTTGGTGTGTGAGGCCACTCGAGGTGCCAAATCACGACCGATAAAGGTTGCGCCAAATAAAACGATACGAGGCTGATGCTTATCCACCAGTTCGCTCATAATCCGTGCATATGGCAGGGTGTTGTAAATTTTTAGTTCGGGATGGTCCACCAGTAAAACTTCTTTGGCGCCAAAGAGAAAGCAACGTTGGGAAATTTCATCCATTTGGTGACCGATGACTACGGCCTTTAAAGTACCTTTTAGGGTTTCTGCCAGTTTGCGGCCTTTAGACAACAATTCAAAACTCACATCAGCCGCTTTCCCAGCCCTTTGTTCTATAAAAACCCAAACTTCGTGTTGTTTATTTTTCATATCATGTCCTGTTCATCTGATTCTTAAAGAATTGTCATTTAACCAAAAATATGGTCTTCCATCAATTTATCAACCAGTATGCCCAAACCTTCTTTGGTGGGTTCAATCTGGACATGGTCGCTGCTGCCAAGCACAACCGATTCCACCTTGTGTACTTTGGTAGGAGAACCATGTAAACCGCAACGTTCAACTTCCACGTTCAAATCGTCTATGGTCAACGTTTCGATGAACAGCTTCTTTGCCACATATTCATCTTTTAATTGGTCGGACCAGAGCAGGCTATTTTCTTCGGCCATAGCTTCCAGTTCCATCAGCGTTTTAGCATTTTTATAGGCCATAACCCGTTTAGCTTTAAAAGGACGGGGTACAGCAGCATCTTTAATTACTGTAATCAGCAGCGGAGTTTTGGCTTTGATAATCTCATAACCGCCGTCAATTTTACGCTTAATGGTAAGAGTGTCTTTTTTAGCATCTATGATTTCCTGGGTATAAGTAACCTGAGGGATGCCCAGTTTTTCGGCCGTTTGCGGCCCAACCTGAGCCGTATCACCGTCAATTGCCTGCCTTCCGGCAAATATAACATCAAAGGGACCTATGGAATTAATGGTTTCAGCCAAAACGTAGGAAGTTGCCAGGGTGTCGGCACCGGCAAATTTACGGTCGCTAACCAAAAAGGCTTCGTCTGCGCCAAGATAGAGGCATTCCCGCAGAAGCTCGGAGGCCTTGGGTGGGCCCATGGTAACAACTTTAACCGAACCGCCAAAGCGTTCGCGCAATTGCAATGCTAATTCGAGGGCAACTTTATCTTCGGGATTAAAAATTGCGGGTAATTTTCCACGGTTAACCGTGCCATCCGGTTTCATAACATCGCCGGATATATTAGCTGTATCCGGGACCTGTTTAACCAGAACAAGTGATTGGTAACTCATAAAGATCCTTTTGTTTGATAGTAAATATTTCTTATAAAATGGGAATTGTAATCTAAAAAAAAGAAATATCTTTGGCAAGAGGGTGGAATTTACATCTGAATGAGAAGGGAAAGTTATTTTTGTGTTAGAAACTGGTGTCCTGACTTTCGAAGTCATTTCCTGATGCTTTTATGTGACAGGTGTCAGACTGGTGGGACACTATGCCTTTCTAAATTGGTCAGCGTCCGGAGTGAGGGTGTTGCATAATAAAAAACTAAACGCAAATGGGAAATATGGTAGAGCAGCCAACACGTCTATTTTAAAAGAAAAGTTTTCTTTTTAGCCAGAAGTGTTTCGATTTGCTGTTTCTTCTGCTCGTATCCTTTGCGTTCCATTAAAGCGTAAGTGGCGATTTTGCCTTCTTCCACACCGGGTTGATTAAAGGCGTTTATGTTTAGCAAGCCGCCGGCAAAGGCAGTGGCTGCTTCTAACAGGAAGAGGTAAGCGCCTACATTCTCTTCACTTACATCACTAAATTTTATGGTGAGATTTGGACGTTCGTTGTTGGTTAATGCCAGTTCCGTTGCGCTTTTTTCCGCATTCAATAATTGCCCCAAAGTTTTTCCGTTCAAATAATCAAATTCCGGAATATAGGTAAAATGGTTGGTGAGCGGGGCGTTATTTTTAAAAGATTCAACTTCGAGGAAAGTAACCACTTTATCGTTGGGCCCTTCTACATAAAGCTGTATTTGGGAGTGTTGGTCTGTGGCGCCCAGTGCCTTTACCGGAGTCTGTCCTGTTTCCACCTTTTCTTTATTTATATTAAAACGTTTGCCTAAACTTTCGGCCCAGAGCTGACAGTACCAGTCCGCCAGATCGCGTAGTTTATTGGAATAGGGCATCATAACACTGATATTTTTTTCACGCTGCATATAGCGGTAATGAATGGCGGCAAACAGAAAAGCCGGATTGTGCATCAGGTCATCCGTGTCGCAGCGTTTGGCCATATCGGCTGCGCCTGCGAGGAGCTTTTTAATATTGATGCCGGCAATAGCCGCAGGCACCAGGCCAACTGGCGTAAAAACCGAAAAACGTCCTCCTACGCCTGGGGGGATGCGGAAGCATTTAATAGGATATTCACGTGCAATCTGGTTCAGCAGGCCATCTACCGGGTCGGTAGTGAATACGAGATTTTTATAAAAATTCTCATCCAGCTCTTTAACCAGAAAATCCATAAAATAAAGGGTAGTGGCAGCAGTTTCGGCCGTGCCGCCGGATTTGGAGACAACGTGAAATAAAGTTTTGCTCACATCAATGTGCCTGGTAAGTTCTTCAAGCCAATCCGGGTCCACATTGTCCGGAAAGAAAATCTTAGGGGATTCACTCAGGTTGTAATGGCTATCCCGCAGAGCGGTATGCACGGCAATGGGGCCCAGTGCCGAGCCGCCAATTCCGATATGCACATAATGGGTAAAACGTTTACGCACATGCTCTGCATATTGAGTAATTTCATTAACCAGTTCATCCTGGTAAGGCAGGTTGTAGAATCCCAGTTCATTACTTTTTGCCTTTTCGCGTAAGTCCTGCTGGATTTCTTTTCCCAGGATAGTGAGTGATTCGAGTTCATCTAAGCGCAGACCATGGGTACTGCCAATATTGGTTTCCATTACATTGGAAAAATCGAATTGAATAGACATCTTCCTGCCTTTTATTAATAAATAGTTGAAAAAAAAGCCCGCGGGAAAATCACAGGCTTTATTTATAGGTAAAAATAATGGAATTAATAATAAACGGCAAACAATATTTAAGTTAATTCAGTTTTAGATTTTTATGGTTTTCAACTTCCGTAAAGCTGAGTGCTGTTTTATTTTTCATTTTTATCAGAATCATACTGCCAGCGGAAAACTTTCCTTTAATGATTTCATCGGCAATGGGATCTTCGATATATTTTTGAATGGAACGTTTGAGAGGACGGGCTCCGTACAAAGGATCAAATCCTTTTTCGGCGATGAATTTTTTAGCGCCATCCGAAAGCTGGAAATCTAAATCGTGTTCCATAAGCTTTTTCTTTAAGTCTCCCAGGGCCAGTTCCACAATTTTGACAGCATCTTCCTGGACAAACTGTTTAAAATAGATGACATCATCTACCCGGTTCAGAAATTCGGGATTAAAAGCCCGTTTTAGTTCATCCGAAATTTTATTTTTAATATTCTGAGTTTTGTCGTCCGTGGCTGTATTTGTAAAACCAAAGGATGATGTGTTTCGCAAATCTCTTACGCCGATATTGGAGGTCATGATGAGAATAGTATTTTTGAAATCAACTTTATGCCCCAGGGAATCGGTTAGCACACCGTCATCCATAACCTGAAGCAATATATTGAATACATCCGGGTGTGCTTTTTCAATTTCATCCAGCAAAATAACAGAATAGGGGCGCCGACGTACTTTTTCGGTAAGCAAACCGCCTTCTTCATAACCCACATATCCCGGAGGCGAACCCATAAGGCGGGATATGGAAAATTTTTCCATATATTCACTCATATCCACCCGGATAAGTGCATCTTTATTTTCAAATAAATATTCTGCTAACTGTTTGGCGAGATAAGTTTTGCCTACACCGGTTGGCCCTAAAAAGATAAAGGATCCGATTGGACGGTTGGGGTCCTTGAGGCCGGCTCGAGCCCGACGTATGGAACGACTGATAGACTCGATGGCTTCGTCCTGCCCAATTACCTGTTTTTTAAGCTCGTCAGCCATGCCCATTAATCGGGCGGACTCACTTAAAGCGATGCGTTGGGTGGGGATGCCGGTCATCATAGAAACCACCGCTGCGATATCTTCTTCGGTAACTTCGGTTATTCGGTTTTCTTCGGCTGCTTCCCAGTCCTGCCGTGCCTGTTCCAACTGGTCGTTCAGGCTGTGTTCCAGGTCGCGCAGATTAGCGGCGCGTTCAAAATTTTGTTGTTTGGCCAGGGCTTCTTTTTCGCCGCGGATGCGTTCGATTTCCGCTTCCATATCTAAAATTTCCTGAGGAACCACAATGTTGGCCAGATGTACACGGGAACCGGCTTCATCTAAAACGTCAATCGCTTTATCCGGAAAATTTTTATCCGAAATATACCGTTCGGATAAACGGATAATGGTTTCTATGGCGTCTTTTTGATAGCGAACATGGTGATGAGCTTCATAGCGGTCTTTGACAGAATGCAAAATTTCGAGCGTCTCTTCCGGTGAAGTCGGTTCAATGACCACTTTTTGGAATCGGCGTTCCAAAGCACCGTCTTTTTCGATATACATGCGGTATTCATCCAGAGTGGTTGCGCCAATGCATTGCAACTCACCCCGGGCCAGAGCAGGTTTGAACATATTAGAAGCGTCCAGCGAGCCGGATGCGCCGCCAGCGCCTACAATAGTATGTAGTTCATCAATAAAGAGGATGACATCGTCCGCTTTTTCCAGTTCAGTCATGATGGCCTTCATACGCTCTTCAAACTGACCACGGTATTTGGTGCCTGCCACAATCGAGCCCATATCCATGGCTACAACGCGTTTATTATGCAGCACGCGTGAAACCTTTTTTTGTACAATACGCAAACTTAAACCTTCGGCAATGGCAGTTTTGCCTACACCGGGTTCACCAATCAAAACAGGATTGTTTTTCTTCCTTCGTGCAAGGACTTGCGCCACTCGTTGAATTTCTTCATCCCGACCAATAATAGGGTCTAATTTACCTTCCAGGGCCATTTGAGTTAAATCGCGGCCAAAATGGTCTAGGGCAGGTGTTTTAGTTTTTTTGGTGCTTGGTTGTTTGGGCGCCGGCTCGCTTGGCTTACCTGCCAGAATGTTTTCCAATTCATTGTAACAATTGGCGTAGTCCACATTAAAAGTGAGCAGGATTTGTGCGGCCAGGCTGTCTTTTTCTTTTAAGATAGAAAGCAGCAGGTGTTCTGTTCCAATGACGTCATTCTTGAAATTTTTGGCCTCGATATAGGTCATTTTCAACGCTTTTTCTGCGCGTTTGGACAGCGGTAGGTTGCCAATGGTCATGGTACCGCCTGAGGGCGCAGTGGAGTCTTCAATTGCTTTTTTGAGTTTGTTCAGGTCGCAGCCCAGGTTGATTAAAATTTTAATAGCAATACCCTCGGCCTCTTTAATAATACCGAGGAGCAAATGTTCGGTACCTATATAGTCATGACCCAAACGCATGGCTTCTTCTTTAGAGAAGCGGATTACCTTTTGTACGCGGTTGGTGAAATTGTTTTTCATATATTTTCCTGTTTAAATGGTTTTTCTATTCCGAGTCAAAATTTAGGGTAAAGCCCCATGTCTGTCAAGGTGAAACGCAGTCCACCCGTTTTTAATTTCAATAACTCACTAAATCGTCGAATAATTGCTTGACATTAATCTTGTATGCATATTATTTTGAATGGTTCCCTATAAATTGGAAAGGGTGGAATATGAACCGGCAGCTGAATCATGTAGTTACTATTATAATAAGTATTGTATCTTTGGTTTTTTCTCAAACGCCCCAATCTTTGGCTATTGTGGATGCACCCACAGCGGGCACCCTAGATCGTGGAAGTTTTATGACGTCGTTATATGCCTATAATGATGGCGGTTTATTGGGCAACCTGTCCGTGGGGATATCGGACCGAATCATGTTTGGAATTTCCTATGGCGGGACCAATCTCATAGGAACGGGGCCGGTAAATTGGAATCCACAAATAAGTGTAAATGTACGTTACCGCGCCTTGGATGAAACAACGGCACTGCCGGCCATTAGTATTGGTTATGACGGACAGGGACGAGGTGCCTACCAGGATTCGTTGAAACGTTACCTGGAAAAGTCCAAAGGCGTTTATATTGCGGCAAGCAAAAGTTTTTCCTTCTTGGGGTTGTTGGCATTTCATGGCGGGATAAATTACAGTTTTGAGCGCGGTGATGATGATAAGGATTTAGATGGATATATAGGAATTGAGAAAAGCATTAATGAAGAATTAAGTTTGTATGGAGAGTATGACTTAGCTATAAATGATAATACGGGTCGCAGCATTGGTGATGGAAAAGGATATTTGCATACCGGTATAAAATGGACCTTCCGTAATAAACTGCATATAGATTTTCTATGGAAAAATATTTTGCGCAATAATAAACTCAGGCCCTATTCGAGTCGTGAGATTCGCCTGAGTTATGTGGAATATTTTTAAAAAAAGTACAAAAAACATTTTGCTTTTATTAAAATCAATAGTATATTAGTTGCTCTGCTGTAAAACAACAGAGAATATGTTCATTAAAAAAAGTTAAAAAAATATTTGCAGGCAGTATAAGAAGTTTAGTATATTACCTGACGCGCCCGAGACGGGAGCGAGAGTTCTTTGAAAAGAGGAGTTTGATGTGGGTTCAGTAATGAACGAGTTCACATTGCGATAAGAAAAAAAGACAGTAAGATACAGACAATGAAGAGTTTGATCCTGGCTCAGGACGAACGCTGGCGGCGTGCCTAACACATGCAAGTCAAGGAGAAAGTACGACTTCGGTTGTACGATTAAACTGGCGGACGGGTGAGTAACGCGTAGGCAACCTGCCTCTGTGACCGGAATAACCCACCGAAAGGCGGACTAATACCGGATGACATTAATATTTCGCATGGGATATTGATTAAAGGTGCAGCAATGTACCGCACAGAGATGGGCCTGCGTTCCATTAGTTAGTTGGTAAGGTAACGGCTTACCAAGGCGACGATGGATAGCTGGTCTGAGAGGGTGATCAGCCACACTGGGACTGAGATACGGCCCAGACTCCTACGGGAGGCAGCAGTGAGGAATATTGCGCAATGG
>JANTHG010000012.1 GCA_024762535.1 Calditrichaceae bacterium | reverse complement strand
TCAGTTTGGATATGGAAGCTATTTCGGCGGGTAAAATCGGGCAGCGTGAGTAAACGGTGAGCGATGTTTGGCTATTAGGTATTTTGGAGGGAAGGCTATTCTGAATAGTTGTATAAAGTAAATCCACAAAATAATCATTCGGGTTGATGAGCCGCACATCGTTGTGGCCGGCGGCTTGCAAAGCAGATTTAAATAGAGACGCTACATATCCGTAATGGGTGCAGGCTAAAAAAACAAACAGGGACCCGGAAAGAGCTTTTTGCTTAAGAGACCGGGCAGCATGCGAAACGCAATCGCAAACCAATGCCTGAGTGTGCGTGCTTTCAGAATCATATTCAATAGCAGAAGCGAGCCCCGGGCAGGGAACTGGGAAAAGGAGTGACTCTGAAACGCCGCCCTCTTTTAACAAACGGGAATATTCTTTACTTTGAATCGTGGTTTCCGTGGCAAAAATCAGGATGGGCGATTGGGGTAAAGCCGGATGAGCTGAAAAAAATTGTTGAACACTCCATTCAATTATATTGAACAGCTTCTTTGGATAAGCCTTAAAGAAAGATGTGTGTGCTGCAAGTGCGGACAGGGTATTACAGGCGATAGCAATATAATCGGGAGCGCAATAACGCTCTATGCCCCAAAGCACCCGATCAAACTGTGTTGTTTTGGTGCGTTCGTCCGGCATGGTGTTGTAACCGCCATGCGTTTCGGGTAGAGCGTTGACAAAACAGAGTTCAATCGGCGTTGCGAGCGGTTGTCGTTGTAATAAGCTGAAAAGCTTGGCAGCTACATCCATGCCTCCTAATCCGGAATCTGTAATCACAATTTTCATGGGCGCTCTTTTATCGAATGGTTGAAAGGTCTAATTGGTCAATAAAACCAGCAAGTGTATCCAGGGTGGGTTCTATCAGTTTTTCGTCGAGAACAAGATCTCCACTGTGCAGGGTACCGCTGCCGCCGCCACCTACAATTAAATACAGGCCGGGGACTTTACGAGCATAAAAGGCAAAATCATCAGCGCCCATTGATGGCGCTCTGTTCTCAATCAATTGACCAGCGTGGCCCGTATCTTTCATAAAGCGGGCAAAAGATTGGGCTAAAGAAGAGTTGTTGATGGTAGCCGGGCAATTGGTGGGAAACCGAACCGTTGTTGTGGTTCCATGGGTTTTGTCAAAATGAACGGAGAATTCTGTAATCCGTTTCATGGTTTGTTCCAACACGACATTATCCAAAGTGCGGAAAGAGCCTCGCAGAAGAACGGATTGGGGGATTATATTGTGTGTGTCGCCTCCTTTAACCATTCCGAAAGCAAACACCAATTTATCATCTTTTTTCAAAGAATCTTCCAGAAAGGTTTGTAGTTGTTCAATAAAAATAGCGCTTAAGCGGATAAGGTCAAGCGTTTCTTCCGGTTTGGATGTGTGCCCACCGGGACCGTTTAATTGGATTTTAAGCGAAGTGGATGATGCCTGAACCGGCCCGTCAAAGAGTAAAAAGCGGCTCGTTTTGGCTTTGGGTGTTACATGTACTGCCAAGGCACATTGTATGGCATCCCACGACGGCTCGGCAACAACCAACTCACCGCCTCCGGGCGCCGCTTCCTCTCCGGGCTGAAAAAATATACGGAGAGTTTTATGGTTAAGCGCCTGGGGATGATCTCTAAAATATTTGGCTAAACCCAATCCAATGGTCGTATGAAAATCGTGCCCGCAGGCGTGCATGACCCCATTAATCGAAGATTTTACAGGGTGCGACTCGTTTTCTACTATAGGCAGGGCATCAATGTCCGAGCGGAAAGCCACAACAGGTCCTTCACCAACATCACAATATCCGCCGGTTTTAATGTTGGTAAACGGGTGAAAGGGAATGTGCCACGATTTGAGAGTTTGTGCAATGAATGCGGAAGTGCGAAATTCGTTAAAAGAGAGCTCCGGGTGGGTATGCAGATGGCGCTGAATGGGGAAAAGTAAAGAGATGATATCTTTCATAATATGTTCCGGATATGTGATAAATTTGATAGAAAATAACATAAAAATTTGAACATAACCAAATGAAAAAACGAGATTGTTAAGAAAATAAACATACTTAAAAATAATATGAAAAAGGTATTTTTTTTATTGAAAATTTCTTTTCAATTGGCTATACTTATACAGTCCAGTTATATGGGAAGGATAGAGCGTTTGTTCAACAGCTTCACAAACCACAAATATTTAACCAAAATAGAAATCTATTGATTCAATAGGAGACGGCCTTTATGAAATATGTAAGGTATGCAGTCCTTTTGTCCCTATTGCTGTTTTCGGGTCTGTTTGCAGGCACAACCGGGAAAATCGCAGGGCAGGTAACAGATGCGCAAAGCGGTGAAGCGCTTCCCGGTGTTAATGTGTTTATTGACGGAACTTCATTGGGAGCGGCAACGGATGTGGATGGCTTTTATGTGATTACGAATATCACACCCGGAACGTATACGGTAAAATTCAGTTATGTTGGGTATGCGGAATACACCGTAAAAGATGTTAGTGTCCAAATTGATTTAACGACTACTCTAAACGGGGCTTTAAAGTCGGAGTTGCTTAGTACAGAAGAAGTTGTTGTGATTGCTAAAAAACCCGTTATTCAAAAAGACGTTGCAGGTAGTTCTAAAAATATCACCTCTAAAGAAGTACAGGCGCTACCAGTTTCCAGTATCCAACAGGTAGTGGGATTACAGGCTGGTGTTACCTCTGGGTTGAGTATCCGTGGTAGTGGTGCGGATCAAATGCTGTTTGTGGTGGACGGTATTAGTATGCGCGATTCCCGTACAAACCAACCAATTTCGGACATACCTCTTAGTGCCATGCAGGACATATCGGTTCAAACCGGTGGGTTTGGTGCGGAATATAACAATGTGCGTTCCGGCGTAGTTAATGTGGTTTCCAAAGAAGGTTCTGCCACGGACTATTCGGCTACGGTTACCTATAAATACCATCCGGCCCAACCAAAACATTTTGGCGGCTCCCCTTACGATGCTAATTCTTTTTGGATGCGTCCCTATTTGGATAACGAAGTAGCGTGGACCGGAACCGATAATGGCGCATGGGATAGTTATACCCGTCGCCAGTATCCCGATTTCGACGGCTGGAATGTCATTTCACAAAACACCCTTCAGGATGATGATCCTTCCAACGACCTGACACCCGAAGGCGCGCAGCGTTTGTTTTTATGGCAAAATCGTAAAAATGGCGATATAAACAAGCCCGACTACGATCTGGATGGAGGTTTTGGTGGTCCGGTTCCTTTTGTTTCGAAGAAGCTTGGTAATTTACGTTTCTATTTTTCTTTTAAAAATCAGCAGGATATGTATCTGATCCGGTTAGCAACAGATGCATTGCGTACACAAAGCTTTATGTTAAAAGTAACCTCTGACATTACACCTAACTTAAAACTTACCCTGTCGGGTTTTCATAGCAAGGTAACCGGAACATCTGCATCCCGCTCCGGCCTGACATCTATGTTTACATCTGCTTATGGTGTAGCCAACAATTTGGAACGAGTGGGTTTTACGGCCCCCTGGCGTTTTTTTACAGATACCTATTGGAGTCAAACCGCTCGCTACACAGATCTTTATTCTGCGAAACTGACAGGTATTCTTAATGAGCATTCATTTTGGAATGCAAACCTGACTCATACAGAACGAAAATATTATACAGGTCCGCTGCCCGACCGGGATACAGAAAAAAAATATGAAATATTCAACGGGTATTTTGTAGATGAAGCTCCGGTGGGATATTATCCTGATCCGGTATCTTCTGTAGATGGTCGTTTGGCAATGGGTGGGGCCGTAAGTCTGGGCCGCGATACCAGCCGAATCAAAACGACATCGCTGACCTTTAATTATATAAACCAGTTTAACCGCCATAATGAGCTTAAGGCGGGAGCTTCTTTTGTATATGAACAATATGATATGAATTTTGGTAGTATTAATTATTTTTTGCCGGAAGGCAATACCTGGACAACCATTAAGCAAAACCCTTTGCGTGGTTCTGCTTATATCCAGGATAAGCTTGAATTCGAGGGCTTTATTGCTAATGCGGGTTTGATTATTGATTATTACAATTCCAATGGCAATTGGTATAATGTGGACCCTTATTCCCGTGAGTTTTTTTCTGATAATTTTTCACCGGAAGAAGAGAACAAGTTTTTAACCCGTAAATCAGAATCTCGGGTAACTTTTAGTCCGCGTCTCTCAATTTCGCACCCAATAACAGAAAATTCCAAATTGTTCTTTAATTATGGGCACTATCGACAGATGCCTACTTCCGAGCGACTGTATCGTGTACAGAGAGATAGCAGGGAGCGGCTGGATTATATTGGCGATCCATCCATTACCCCCCCAAAAACGGTTTCTTACGAATTGGGTTATGATCATGCTTTATTCGATCAGTATCTGTTCCGCATAGCGGCCTATTACAAAGATATCGAAGATCAGGAGTTTTGGGTAAGATATCTGAGTTTTGACGGGAAGGTGAATTATCGCAAAATCACCAGCAACAGTTACGAAGATATTCGGGGCTTTGAGATAGATTTAAACAAACGCCAGGGGAAATGGGTGACCGGTAATGTGAATTTCGAGTATCGTGTAGGTACCTCTGGTTATTTTGGTGTAGCGCGTTATTATGAAAACCCGGCAGATCAGGCGGAATATGAACGACGGAATCCATACCAGTCCAAACCGCGTCCCATTCCGCGGGTGAAATCATATATTGATTTTCATACTCCATTCGATTTTGGCCCGAAGCTTCTTTCGGAAAACGTGATTGGGAACTGGCATTTTAATTTTATCAGTAACTGGGCACAGGGTTCATGGTTTACCTGGAATCCGCTGGGTGTGGCCGGTATAAAATATAATGTTCAGTGGAAAGATTATTTTAATATGGATTTACGTGTTTCCAAAGTGTTTACTTTTGATAGCTTTGATCTCAAGTTTTTTGCAGATATATCCAACTTGTTCAACTTAAAACACTTTTCCGGCGTTTCCTTTGAGGATAGTTTCGACTATAATGATTATATGAAATCATTACATCTTCCGAGTGACGTTACGGACAAGTTGAATTATGGTAATATACCAGGTACAGATCAACCGGGAGATTATCGTCCGGATGGTGTTGATTTCGTTCCCATGGAATGGCGTGCGGATTTAAATAATGAAACAACACCGAATACAAGGGCAATCTATTATGATGCCAGCACCAAACGCTACATGTCTTTTAACGGAACCGACTGGGCTGAAGTTGATGGTGCGCGCTTAAACAAGGTGTTGGATGATAAGGCCTATATCGATATGCCGAACCAGACATACTTTACGTTCCTGAATCCGAGGAGTATGTTTACAGGTGTTACCTTAACATACCATTTTTAGAAAACAGGGTTTAAATAGTTGCAATTTAAAAAAGGTTTAATTATGTCTAAACAAATGAAGCTAATAATTACGCAATTGGTGTTTCTTTCTTTGATGGCTGCTGTTTTACATGCAGGGGAAACCCAATGGTTGGCTGTTGGTGATCTGCACTCATGGTTTCATAGTGCTGGTTGCGAAATAGAAGTGGGTCGAACACACCAAACAACTGACCAGCAAGACGGGTTACGCTGGCCTGCTCAGTATCGTTATCAAGACACAGAAGCTGCTAAAGCGCTTTGGATTGGCTGTAAAAATTATAACGATCCGATAGCGGGAAAAGTATATAGCTACAAAGTGGTGCATGCAGGGCCGCGCGTTTTGGATGAACAATCCGAAATGATGACCCAGGAGTTTAAATTATACGGTAAATTTAACCATCCCCTGGTTTATGTAGATAAAACACCTTCTTCTAAACTGGATTTTATGGAGACCGTGAACGAAGTGAAAGAGACACTTCCTGCGGATCGGGTTCTGGTAAATATTGTTAATACTTCCATCGGAATCACCATGAAGCGAACCATCTACGCTTTTGCCCGTAAGGATCATAGCAATTATTTTATTTACGACTATGTGTTTACCAATACGGGAATTATCGATGCGGCAGGTACGGTGAATGCACAAACCCTGGAAGATGTTGTGTTTTACTGGCAGTTCCGATATGCGATGACCCGAGAAGCTTGTTCGTATGGTCTTTCCTGGATGCCCCAGTCCGCGACATGGGGAAACAACACCATGAATGATGCTATTTATACCCATCCCACAACGGGTCAGCCTTTTCGAGCACTTATTTCCTGGAACGGCAAACATTCCAAATGGGGAGGTCCGGGTGATAATATCGGTGGGCCTAATTATTTGGGAGACGGGCATTTGGGAGCTGCTCAGTTTGACGGTATAGTTACTTTGCATGCAGACAAATCAACCTCAGACCCAAGTGATGACATTACACAACCTTCAACCACATGGGAGCTTGATTCTGATGCATCCATTACTTATGGAAATAGTCAGTTTAACGCCAGCTCCATGACGGCTGAATATGCTCAGATGACTTCCGGCCGCCCGGCGCAGTCGCATGCAGAGCGAGTGGGTAGTGGTTTTGCCGATTCTTATGGTTCTGCCGGTGGTTATTCTACCACAGCCGGATATGGGCCGTACACCATGGCACCCGGTGACAGTATTCATATTGTACTTGCGGAAGGTGTGTCTGGCTTAAGTCGTGAAATGTGCTATTTGGTAGGCGGTAAATGGGTTACTCAAACCGGTCCGTTTAATTTACCAGACGGCGGCCAAGCAACCGGATCAACGGCTGCTAACGATTATAAAAATGCCTGGGTTTTTACTGGGCGTGATTCACTTATTAAAACCTTTGATATGGCTGCGGAAAATTATGCGTCCGGCTATAATCTGCCCAGCCCGCCACCGCCTCCCGATCAGTTTAACGTGTCCTCGGGCGGTGACCGAATTATTTTAGACTGGTCAACCAGTGCCGAAGGCTGGACGGGTGAACATGGAAATAAATTTAACGGCTACCGTATTTATCGGGCTATTCATCAGCCGGATACCAGTTATCAGAAGATTTTTGAATGTGGCCCGGGAACCAATCATCCGGAACTTGTAAATCGTTATGATGATACCGGCGCTATCCGTGGGTTTGATTATTACTATTATATTACTTCCATAGATGATGGCAGCACGGCAGACGGTGTTCTGGAAAGCAGCAAATTTTACACCATGACCAATACGCCTGCTCACTTACTGCGACCGGCCGGCACCAAGCTGGAAGATATTCGTATCGTTCCGAACCCCTTTAATATCCGGGCCAGAGATTTGCAGTTTGGTATCAGCGCTCCGGATCGGATTATGTTCTATAATATTCCACCCTTCTGTGAAATAAAAATTTATACAGAGCGTGGCGATTTAATAAAAACGCTGATTCATGATAATGGTAGCGGTGATGAGGCTTGGAATTCGGTTACATCCTCCCGTCAGGTAGTTGTAAGCGGTATCTATATTGCTTATATCAAAGTTACTGAAGATTATGTGGATGGCTCCGGAAAGAAATTGTTTACCAAGGGTGAATCCATTATAAAGAAACTGGCGATAATCCGCTAATATCTTTGCACATTTGATAAGGAGATATAGAAAAAATGAATTTAAGAAACACCATTCGTAAAATCAGTATAATCCTGGCCTTGGCTGGCGTTGTGGTTTACATGAATGCCTGTGATTCATTTAAACAGACAACGACTGATATTTCGGGAATAGACCTCGTGGCCTGTTCACAACTGAATGATTCGATGTTTTACAGTATTAATACACAACCGCTGATGGATTTTGATTCCACCTGGACCGATTCGGCTGCATTACTTAATGCCGGAAGTGTTTTGGATTCACTAGAAGCACATGGGATAATGATAGAAGCTGGAATGGACACTGCTTATAAAGTTACAGCAGGGTCTGCCATTAATTATCTTGAGTTAAAATCAGACTTTGCCAATGTGGTTATTTTTACAGATCAAATAGTGCGCCTGGAGTTATATGATACTTCAGGAAATTTAATTGAGAAGTCAGATGCAACCATGCCGTTGGAAGCGATTAGCGGCTGTCAAAAAGAAGATGATGGCGGTGTCAGCCATCCGACAATCAAATTAAGGGATGGTTATATTTTATCGGGTAATTCTTTCTTAATGAGAATTTTAAAGACAGATAAAACTACAAGTAGTATACTTGGAATAACCGTACAACAGGGAAACTAAGCCGTTAACTCCTTTCTCATCGGAGGATTCACAGAGATGAAAAAATTATTAGTAAGTATTAGTTTAATGGTGTTAATGATTTCTCAGGGCTTTAGCCAGGAGAAACTGGCCCAGACAGGCTTTCAGTTTTTAAGTGTAAGTCAGGATGCGCGGGCATCGGCACTGGGTGAAGCATATGCAACCATGGAAAATACTTCCGGGGCGTTGTTTTACAATCCGGCCGGTATCTCAAGGATTCATAAAACATTTGAAATTAGTGCCAATTATTTTAACTGGATTGCTGGTATTCAGCATACAGCGCTTAGCGCAACCTATGTTCCGGGACAAGGACAATATGGAGTATTTGGATTAAGCGTTCAGAGTGTGGATTATGGCAATTTGGAAGGCACCATGGTTTGGGAAAACGAACAAGGTTATGTGGAAACACCAAATTTTAATCCCAAAGCCCTCGCCTTTGGAATAGCTTATGCCCGGTCCCTTACCGATAAATTTGTTGTGGGCGGACAGATTAAGTATGTGGGCCAAAGTCTGGGCTCTAGTGTTCTGCCCGGAGGAATTACAAAAACAAATACAGCAGATGGTTTCGCTTTTGATTTTGGGACCATTTACCATACCGGTTTTAAAAGTTTAAAGATCGGTATGTTTGTACGTAATTTTTCTCAGGAGTTTAAATATGAAGAAGAAGGCTTTCAATTACCGTTGATTTTCAAAATGGGTATTTCGATGAATGCAATGGATTTCATTATGCCTGACCAAAATGAACATAGTCTTCTGATTCTATTTGATGCTGCCCATCCCCGTTCCCACCGGGAATATATTAACCTGGGTATGGAATATGAATTTATGCAGACCTTTGCACTTCGGGTCGGGTATATCTCAGCACAATCCGAACAAGGGGTAACCTTTGGAGTCGGGATTCATAAATTGGGGATTGGCTTAAGTTATGCTTATACTCCATTTGGAGTGTTTGATTCAGTACAACGTTTTTCGGTTTCATTCAGTTATTAACAAAAACAGACACCATTTAGATGATCCAATAGCAGGAGGAGACTCTTAGCATGCTAAAATTAGCAAAATATCTACTCGCAACTTTTATTGTAATGCTCGTACTTTCGGGCTGCCAGGACAATACCACAAATTATGTGTGGCCTCCTGACTATAGCAAAGAAAAACCGCGTCCGGTAATTACTTCCATTGAAAAAGACGCCTCCACCATGGATGCCGATTCTGTTGTGTTTGCCGGTGTGGGAATTGTTTATATCAAAGGACAAAATTTTTCTTCAGTCACCACGGATAACCATATCTTTTTTTCCGGAGAACCGGGAACGGTTTTAGAGGCGACTGAAAGCCAATTAAAGGTTAAAGTTCCTTTTGTTGTGGGCGATTCACTTAAAATCCAGTTAAGTGTTGCCGGAGCTCTGGAATTTGCCGAATATAAGGGAAAAGATTATGTTTTTCCTTTCCGGACTAAAAATGCAGCTCGCATATATAAAACGATAGATTCTTTTACAGACGCTTCAGGCTTAGCCGTAGATGCGGATGGCAATGCTTATGTACTGACCACAACTAAAAAAATCTTAAAATTAACGGATCCGGATAGTGATGCGGTTGAATACGGGACGGCTACTTTTATTACCACACCCTGTATGCGTATGGGGCCGGATAGTATGCTGTATCTTACACGAGGAACAACCAGTATTTATCGCACGCCATCGGGTGGTGGAAAGGCTTTAAAGTTTGCAAGTGCAGGCAGTAAAGTTTCGTATTTTGATTTTGATCAGAACCATAATTTATTTGCTGGCGGAAAAGGCGGTGGCCTTGAAGTTGTGCATGAGGATAAAACAAAGTTGACCGTTGCTGATTATACGGATTATCTCATTACAGGCCTGCGAATTTATAACGGTTACGTATATGTATCCGCGGAATATGAGGGCACTGACAGTACAGCGGTTCAGCAAGGGATTTGGAAGCATCAAATCACGGATAATGTGGGTAATGTAGGTGCTGCGGAACTGGTGATCGATTGGGGCGCTATGGTTGGCGCGGACGGACCAAAAATATTATCATTTACATTTGATGAAGATGGTGAAATGTATATCGGGCAGGATAAAGATAATGCAATCTATTTATTAAATAAGGGTGAGTATTTTTATCCTGAAATTTTAACAGCGCCAACAACCCAAATTACCTGGGGGAATGGTCATTATTTTTATATTAACCGCCATGATAATTCTGATGGTTCGTTACGTGCGATAATCAGAGTTGAAACAACCAAAATGGGAGCAACGTATTACGGAAGGCCATAAAGAACCTTTAATTGCAAGAAAGGAGGTTGCCGCGCAAAAAAAAACAATTAATAATAAGTCTAATAATTTATTTAAGGAGATGTTGACAATGAAAAAAATGTCACTTTCAATTTTCGCAGTACTTTTGATGGCCAGCATGGTTTTTTCACAGACCTGGCAATATGACTCCATTTTTAGCGCTCAGAAGAATCCTCATTCGGTTCTGGTCGCTCCAGATGGAAAAATTTGGGTTGGCAACTACAGCCGTAAAGATACGGTTATTACCGGTACCGATACCTTAATTACAAACCCGCTTCGTATTTTCAATGAAGATGGAACTGAATTTGCTAAAATTCGCACTATTACGGTTGATGGTGTTACGGATACGATTGTGAACTCCTGCCGTGGTATGAGTTTAGACAACAACGGTAATGTGTTATTCACTAACTGGAATGTATTATATCGTATCAATTACCAGACCCTCGAAGGTATGAATAAATTTGATCCGGATGATAATGGTTCCATGACCGAAGCTGGAGCAACCAGTGATGGTTATGTATATCTGGCACATGTTGGTGGAAACCATCCGGCTTATATTTTAGATGAAGACTTAGCATTATTTGGTTATGTTGATGATACGCTCGCCGGATTGCAGAGAAGCCTGCTGGTTACAGATGATGGTAATGATGTATATTATGGTAAAATTTATACCAAAGCCGAAGGTGTATGGCATTATCAGAGTACCGATGGTGGTGGCGCTGAGTCCGAATCTTTTGCTTTAATTGATACATTCGGTACGGTTTTTGATGATACCGGCGCGGTTGCAAACAATATGTGGGCACAGTGCTTAGACTGGGATGCTAATGGCTTGATGTGGGTTGGTACTTACTGGGATGTTGCTGAAGCCGATTTCAATGGCTGGTATGCTCTTGATCCTACACAGGATTTTGCTGTTGTAGATACTATTGGCCACAATGCCGATATGGTTAAAGGTGATGGCAATGCGGATGGTGATCCTTCTATGGATGCCGGTGATTTCTGGTCACCCCGTGGTATTGCTTTCTCCGCGGATGGTCATACCGCATACACCGCTGATTTTGACGGTGGTATGATTAAAAAATGGACCAATGCCGATCCTAAAAAACCGGGTGACAGCATTATTCCTTTATCCGATCTGATTGTTACGGCTATCAACGAGGCCGGAACTCCTAAGGTTGTAGTTAACTTTGATCTGAAACAGAACTATCCGAATCCGTTCAACCCGAGCACAACCATTCCGTTTGAATTGAACGCTACCAAACATGTTACTTTAAAAGTATATGACATCAATGGTCGCTTAGTTTCTACTTTGATTGATGGTAAATTAGCACCGAAACATTATGAATATAAATTCGATGGCAGCAACCTGTCTTCCGGAACGTATATTTATCAGTTGAATGTTGACGGTCAGTTAGTTAACAAACAAATGGTATTAATTAAATAATTATGAACCTATTTGAAAAGCCGGCTTTTTCTGGCCGGCTTTTTTTTCATTCCGTAATCAGTTCCATATGTTGGATCTAGCCATGCAAGACTTTCCACAACGTTTTATGAACCCAAAACTTAACCAAAGTTAATATAATGAAAACTATTTTATACCTTATCGTTTTAATGGCCTATATTATTACGGCCTTTGCCGGAACTACAGGAAAAATTGCAGGACAAATCAGTGATGCCGAAACAGGTGAAGCTTTAGCCGGTGTCAACGTGGTAGTAGAAGGTACGGCATTGGGGGCTGCCAGTGATGCAGACGGCTATTTTTCCATTATCAATTTAAGACCGGGTTACTATAATTTAAACTTTTCATACATTGGCTACGCCGATCAAAAAGTTAAGCAGGTTAAGGTAAATATAGACCTGACTTCCGTGGTTAATGTACAAATGAAAAGCGGTATTATAACCACAGAAACCGTAGAAATTATTGCGAAGCGTCCGATAGTGGAAAAGGATATTTCAAACAGTCAGCTAAATATCGAGGCAAAAACGATAAATGCTATGCCTGTTAAATCCCTGACCAAAGCGTTGGTATTACAAGCCGGTATTCAGGAAAGCTCTTCCGGGTTGATTATTCGGGGTGGCGGTGCCAATCAAACGGTTTTTATGGTGGATGGACTCTCGAATAACGATGAGCGCTCCAGCTATCCATATACAGGTGTAAGTTTAAGTTCCATTGAAGAAGTACAGGTTCAAACCGGTGGATTTAGTGTAGAATACGGTCAGGCGCGCTCCGGTGTAGTTAATGTAATTACCAAAGAAGGTAGTGCACAAAAATATTCTGGTTTTGTTTCTATTCACTATCAACCGGCCGCCCCTAAACATTTTGGCATATCTATTTATGATAAAAACTCCTATTTTAATCGGCCTTACTTTGATCCGGATGTGATGTGGACAGGGACTCAAAATGGAAATTGGGATGAGTACACCAGAAGGCAATATCCTAAATTTGAAGGATGGAATGCCATATCCGATGCCACTCTTACGGATAAAGATCCCAATAATGATTTAACGCCGGAAGGAGCTGCGCGTCTCTTTAGTTATTACAGACGTCGCCATGGTGATATTGAAAAGCCGGATTATCTGGCAGATTTCGGTTTTGGTGGCCCCGTTCCTTTTATTTCTAAATTTACGGGTAAAAGCCGATTTTACGTATCCCATTCGCGTTCCCGTGATATGTTTGTTTTCCCCCTTTCTACAGATAGTTATGAAAAAAATGATACGCAGTTAAAATTAACAAGCGACATTGCTTCGGGAATAAAGCTGATGATTAGCGGTCAATATGCCGAAGAATCCTCAGTTTCTCCCTATAACTGGAGTGTTCCCACAGGGCGTATCCTAAAAACCACTTCCGAAGTAGCAGACCTTCCGAGTAGTTCCAGTACGGGCCTGAGTATCCCGTTTATGCCGGACTATTTTAGTCCGACCAAAATTTACAGAACATTTTTTAATGCCAAACTAAGCCATGCTTTAGATAAAAACTCTTTTTATGAAGTGAAACTTCAATATAAAATCAGCCGATACAACACCTATCAGGCCGCTTTGCGGGATACCACAAAACGCTACGAACCGGTTCCCGGGTTGTTTGTGGATGAAGCGCCGTATGGTTATTGGGGCTATAGCGCAACAGGGCCGGCAGCCATGCACCTTGGGGGCTGGATGAATTTAGGCCGTGACAAGAGTACGATTGCAACAACCTCTGGCTATTTTTCATATAATAATCAAATTTCGAATCACCAGCTCATTAAAGCAGGTCTTTCGGTTATTTATAATGATTATAATATTCATGCCTATACGGAAAACCCGGCCATGTCTACCTGGAATCGTTCCATGATTTATCATATTTTCCCCTACCGATTAGGGGCCTTCGCAATGGATAAACTGGAGTTTGAGGGATTTATCGCGAACCTGGGTTTTCGTATGGATTATTCCGATGCCAACGTAAACAAGTTAGTGACGGACCCCTACTCGGAATTATTTACAGCAGCATATGGCAACCAATTGGAAGAATTAGCTGACAAGGAAAAGGCAAAACCCTCGTTTACGATCAGTCCGCGCTTAGGTATTTCGCATCCGATTACTGAAAATTCCAAACTCTATTTTAATTACGGCCATTACCGTTCGGAACCCTTTTCATCTTACCGTTTCCGCATACAGCGTGAATCCAATGGTATTGTTACATCCATTGGCGATCCTAACCTCGGGCAGGAAAAAACAATTTCATATGAAATAGGCTACGAGCATAATCTGGCAAATGAATTTTTACTGAAAGTGGCCGGATATTATAAAGACATCACCCAACAACCGGGATGGGTTTATTATAAAAGTGATGAAGTAGGGTATTATAAAGCAGCCAACAATAATTATCAGGATATCCGTGGTTTTGAGTTTACTTTAACTAAGCGCACCGGGAGGTGGCTAACGGGATTTGTCAATTATACCTATGATGTATCCACTTCCGGTTATTTTGGATTGTTGAAATACTACAAAGACCCTAAGGCTCAGCGCGACTACGAAAAGGAAAATCCAGTATTATCCCGCGTACATCCCAGGCCGTATGCGCGTATCAATGTGGATTTTCATACTCCTCAGGACTATGGAATACAATGGAGCCATCTGTATCCTTTTGGCGGATGGAAGCTGAATATTCTCACGGACTGGAGAACAGGCAGTTATTATACATATAATCCAAACCGGATAGCCGGGGTTGTGGATGACACACAATGGCTGGACTGGCACAATACCAATATGCGTCTTTCTAAAAACATAGATTTTAAAGGTTTTAAAATTCGTTTATTCATGGACGTGGACAATGTTTTTAATCATAAATATATGTCTAATGCAGGATTTGCTGATAATTACGACTGGGAAGATTATTTACAATCCCTAAATTTTTCATGGGAAGAAGGCGTGGAAAAGGGAAACGACCACATTGGTGATTACCGGGCACCGGGGGTAGCTTACGATCCATTGGAACCTAATCCGAACAATGACCCTGACATTAAAGCGCGTAATGATAAACGAAAAGAAAATAAATCCTATATCGATATGCCGAATATCAGTTCCCTTACATTTTTAAATCCCAGAACATTTACCTTTGGAATAACCATCAACTTTTAAACTGGCAGAAACCTATGTATAAAATGAGTTTTATTTCAAAAAGAATTCAGGCTGTTGTTTTGTTAGCCTTAGTAATTGTAAGTTCAACCCTTTACGCACAGGTACCGGCTACGGCAAAGACATACATTCGCGTCGGATCCCTTCAAAGTAATTTTACGGCTTATGGCTCGGTTCGTGCCTGGACAGGCGGTGCGAATGCCTATTATGAAGGTATGATCTGGCCGGCGGATTATCCTCAATCGGATAACGCCGTAATTAAACGCACCTGGATAGGGATTGATGATTTTACGGATGCTAACGGCGATTACTGGGAAAAATACGGATTGTATTTTGCTGCAGACTATGTGGATCAATCTCTCTTTCCGGTCAAATTAGAACAAACCAGTAAATTCAAGCTGCCCAAGTTATATGTGGATGGCAATGATGTGAATGAGAACTATGCGGATGATTATGATAAGGTTGATCCGAACCTGATTGCAGATCGCCGGGTTGTAAATGAAATAAATACTTCGGCCGGATTGACGATGCGCCGTACTATTTATGCCTTCAGTCAACAATATCATGACAATTATTTCCTGAAAGAATATGTACTTAAAAATACAGGGAATGTGGACTATGATGATGATATTGAACTTCAGCAAACCCTGAAAGGTGTTTATTTTAGTTGGGGAACTCGTTACAGTGCCTGCCGCGAGGGTGCCTATGCTATTGGCGATGGACAGTCATGGGGTAAGCACTTTGTGGTAACCAAACGGGGCGAAACCTATGCACAAAACTACACAACGCCGATAACAGAAAGTACACCACTTTCCTCTTTGGAATGGTTGCGTGCGGTTTTTGGCTGGGCTGGTCAGGCAGGACGCAATTCCTTTGATAATATTGGAGCACCTTTAGTGAAGGGAAGCGGAAGGCTTGCCTCACCGCAGCATGTGGGTACGGTTACGCTTCATGTGGATAAAGGCGCTACAAATTCGGAAGATGATCCGATGCAGCCGTCGGTATCGGGTTGGCATGCAGGGGATACCTATCCTTCTCTTGGCAATATGCAAAATGTTACGCCCATGAAAGAATTATACACTATGCTCAGTGGAAATCCTTACAAGGGTCTGGGTGGGACGAATCGTTTTGATGAAACGTATATAAAATCGCTTACTTTTCAGAAAGACCCTTTTACGGTTCATGATGACGGTGGTGGTACCAATATGTGGGTAGTGTACGGGCCATTCGATATCCCCTTTGGCGATAGCATTGTTATTTGGGAAGCGGAAGGTGTTAATGGCCTCAATCGCCAAATGTGCGAAACCATTGGTCGTCGTTGGAAAGAAGCTTACCTGAACAGTTCGGACCAGGGGCCGTTCGTTTTGCCGGACGGAAGCACCACTAAAGACAAAGATGTGTATAAAAACACATGGGTCTTTACGGGTAAGGATTCCATTATGGAAACCTTTAGCCGTGCCAAACGAAATTTTGATTCCGGTATGCAAATCCCGCAACCGCCAGAGCCACCGGGCCTTTTTGAAATTAATTCGGGCGGAGATAAAATAGCTCTTAAGTGGGATGCAAGTCCGTCCGAAGGGAATACGGATTTTGGCGGCTATCGTGTATTCCGGGCAGTCGGTAAGCCGGATACAACATACGAAGAAGTGTTTGCTTGTGGTAAAAACACAGAGCATGCCGAAATAGTTCACGAATTCAACGATTTTACAGCTACACGTGGATTTTCTTACTACTATTATCTGGTGGCATTTAATGATGGCAGCAACAATACTTCCGGTGAATTGAATCCCGCCGGTGAATTGCATAGCGGGCGATTTTATCTTCAGGCAACAGACCCTGCCTATTTGCAGCGTCCGCCGGGAGAAATACTAAAAGGAATCCGGGTGGTACCCAATCCCTATAACAAAGGCGCAAAACTTTATAATTATCCCGGAGAACCCAATAAAATAACATTTTTAAATATTCCTGCCTATTGTACAATTAAAATTTATACAGAGCGGGGAGATTTGATTAAAACGATTGAACACACCAACGGCAGCGGAGATGAACCCTGGAACCTTGTGAGCTCAACCAGGCAAACCATTGTTAGCGGTTTGTACATTGCCTATTTTGAAGTTACCAAAGATTATATTGACTTGTCGTCCGGTAAATTGCTTTATAAAAAAGGTGAAAAAATTTATAAAAAATTTGTAGTAGTTCGTTAGAAAAAGGAGTTTTATGCGACGTATTTTGTTTTTAATATTATTGGCATTCAGCGTTTCGTCGTATGCTAACAATAACAATGAAGAGTTTCGCGCAGTGTGGGTGGTTACCTGGGACCATATCAACAGTGGTCTTAGTGCAGAGCAAAACAAAGCCAATGTTCGAAAAATCATGGATGAAATTAAATCTGCCAACATGAATGCGGTTTTATGGCAGGTTCGGCAAAGTGGTACCGCTTATTATAATTCATCTTACGAACCGTGGGGCTATTATGCAGGTTATTCCTATCCGGGATACGATCCGTTAGCCTATGCTATTCAGGAAGCGCACAAACGAGGTTTGGAACTTCACGCCTGGTTCAACACATTCCAGGTATCCTCTACCCATTCGGGAACGGTAGCGGATTTACATCCGGAGTGGATTTGCACAAATCAGGATGATCAGTATATGACCAGCCACCGTAGTGATTCACCTGGGCTGGAGGAAGTTCGTGATTATACGCTGAATGTGGCTATGGAAATCGTTAATAACTATGATATTGACGGACTGCACCTGGATTACATCCGCTGGAATGAATATGATGAAGACGATATGATGAATCCGCCAAGTATCGAACGCCAGGAAAGCGAATTGGATGGACAATTTAGTGAACGCAAAATTCAAAGCCTTGGTAAAACGGCGGGCTACAAGCGATATATTTTTGATAAAAAGCATAAATATAGTGATGGCGTTCCTGCAGGTTATTCCAACTGGGACGACTGGCGCAGAGATGGAGTTACCAAGTTTGTACATGCGTTGCACGATTCTATCCAAAAAGTGAAACCCTGGGTACGGCTTTCACCTGCCGCGCTCGGTAAATATAAAGCAGGCGGTACCAGCGGCTGGAACGGTTACTATGTGGTGTTTCAGGACGCGGCAAAATGGTTTAATGAAGGCTATGTGGATCAGTTGACGCCAATGCATTATCATTGGCTGAATGGCAACGATATGAAGGACGAACTAACCTCAGACTGGTATCCTAATATTACAAAAGGAATAAGTGAGGGCAGGCTTTATTCGAATGGCCCCGGTTCCTATTTATTGGATGAATATAATGTGTGGAACAATCATGTAGATATTGTGAATAAGGTACGCACTTTACCCTGGGTGGATGGTTTTCAGTTTTTCAGTTACAGCAGTTGGGAAGGCCATAAATACTGGGTGCCGGCCAGTGAAAAATTTTTCCTGCAAAAAACAAAAATACGCGGGGGCGGTTTTATTTCTACGGAAATACCGGATGCCCCGGCGCTTTCTTTAACTAAAACCGATTCTCTGAATTATCAGATTGAGGTAACGCCTCCTGCCGGGTTGGATTCCAGTATGTGGTTTGCCGTGTACCGTTCCGAAGACGACACGCTGAATACCGATAGTGACGAGATTTTAGATATTCATTTTACAAATGCCGCTTATTCGTTAAGCCAGAGTTTTTCCGGGCAGCAGGATTTCAACGGACAGTACACTTATTTCGCAACGACGTTTAACAGATACTGGAATGAATCGCTTCCCTCGGGAGAACACGCAACGGATAGCATTCCATCTTTTGCGCCGGTTGTTACGGAAAACTATCCTGAATCGGGTGAATTATTATCTATCAATGATCATATTAAACTGACCTTTTCCAAAACAATTGATACGGATGCGGCGGCTACGGCATTTTCGTTTGAACCAACATTCGATTTTACTTTAGCCTGGTCCAATGGTAAAAAAACGGTAACCTTAACACCTAACGCTAACCTGGCTATGGATACGGAATACACCTTAACCGTTTCCACGGATTTAAAGGATGTGAATGGGCGGGCTATTGACGGAAACGGTGACGGCTTGGAAGGTGACCTTTATGAATTTACCTTCCGTACTAAAGCTAAAGATGATGTGCCGCCGGAAATTGTCTGGACCAATCCCGATTACCACGATTGGAACGCCAAATTGGACGTGGCGGATCTGGTGAGTGCGCGTTTTAATGAAGTATTGGAAGATTCCACGGTTAATGAAGAAAACATCAGTTTTTATCGTTCATCCAATAAAATTCCTTCTATGGTGCTGCATAAAACCATTGATGATGTGAGCATTGTTTCGGTACAGCCGGTAGAAGAGTTAAAGCCATCCATAGATTATACGGTACAATTTGGAAGCACAGTGGCGGATACAGCCGGTAACCCCATGGGTGTCAATTTTGTGGTAAGCTTCCGCACCAAACAGGAACACTATGTGGAAGAAAAAATGATTGAGGATTTTTGGTTGCCGGGCAGCTGGTGGCAGCCAAACGGCAGTGGATCGACGATTGGCATTATTAGCAGCGAAACCAGTTGGGCGTATCCAACCGGATATTATCTGCCAGCCGAAGAATCCAAGCACAAGGCTGCACGGCTAACCTATTCCTGGGATCCGGACGCCATTGGCGGGTATTTGTTGCGGGAATATTTCCCGCCGAGTGATTCCAAAAATACCCCTTTTGACAGTAGTTATGTGCTGCAGGTTTATTTGTACGGGGACGGCAGTGGAAATCAGTTCCGTTTTTGCGTAGATGAAAACGATGGCAGCAGTTGGGTGCAAACCGAAGTTTCCAACTGGATTACCATTGACTGGCAAGGCTGGAAATTACTGGAGTGGAATTTTATGAACCCCGATGAAGTGGGAAGCTGGCTGGGAACCGATGAACAGTGTACAGGCCCCACGTATCGGATTGATAGTTTTCAGTTTACACACGACAGTACCGCAGCTTTAAGCGGCAAAGTCTATTTGGATAATTTGCGTCTTGTGAAAAAATCATCCGAGCCGGTAGGGATTAAAGATGCAAACGGAAATTTGCCAACGCAATTTACCGTTGGTCAGAATTATCCCAATCCATTTAATCCGGTAACAACCATTCCGTTTTATCTGCCGAACGGCACTAAGATTTCAGTTACATTGTACAATGTGTTGGGGAAACGCATAGATTTGATTAAAAATCAATTATTTGCAGCAGGGCAGCATGCGTTACGTTTTGACGCTTCGCACCTTGCCAGTGGTGTGTATGTGTATGAAGTTACTGCCGGTAAACAGCGAATTCGCAGAAAAATGACCTTACTGAAATAAGTGTTTTAATTGATTCAAATCATCATCTTCAGTTTAAAAGGTGGGTACTTTGGTATCCACCTTTTTTTTAAAAGAAAATACTTTATAAGGAAGGAAATTATGATTCGTAAACTATTTGTTCTGGTTTATGTTTTAATACTAAGCGTACCAATTCTAAGAGCGGACAATACTGAATTCCGTGCTGTGTGGGTGGTTACCTGGGATTACATCAGCGATAGCCGCACAGCTTCTCAAAACAAAGCGAAAATCCGGGAAATCTTAGATAACGTGAAGGCGGCCAATATGAATGCCGTGCTTTGGCAGGTTCGGCAGAGCGGGGCTGTGTATTTTAATTCTTCCTACGAACCCTACGGCTATTATGCCGGCTATTCCTATCCGGGATTTGATCCGCTGGCCTACGCTGTTTCCGAAGCGCATAAACGGGGATTGGAACTGCATGCCTGGTTCAATACCTTTCAGGTCTATTCCACTCATTCGGGAACCCCTGCAGCCGAGCATCCGGAATGGATTTGTACCAATCAGGATGATCAGTATATGACCAGCCACCGCTGCGTATCACCGGGACTGGATGAGGTGCGCGACTACACCTTAAAAGTAGCTATGGAAGTGGTGAACAATTATGATATTGACGGTCTGCATTTGGATTACATCCGCTGGAATGAATTTGATGAAGACGATATGAATAATCCCCCTTCTGTTGAACAGGAAATGCGCGAGATGGACGGTGTCTTTTCCGAAAAGAAAATAAACAGCCTTACTAAAGCGGCAGGTTACAAGCGATATATTTTTGATAAAAAGCATAAACATGCCAATGGCATTCCCTCCGGCTATTCCAACTGGGACGACTGGCGCAGAGACGGAGTTACTAAATTTGTACACGCCCTGCATGATTCCATTCAGCAGGTTAAACCCTGGGTTCGTCTCTCTCCGGCAGCGCTTGGAAAATATAAAGCGGGCGGAAGCAATGGTTGGAATGGCTACTATGTGGTGTTTCAGGATGCGGCGCTCTGGTTTAACCGGGGCTATATTGATCAGTTGACGCCTATGCACTACCACTGGCTGAACGGTACGGATATGAAAAATGAGCTTAACAACGATTGGAAACCGTATTTAACAACCGGTATTGCAGACGGTCGTTTGTACACCAATGGCCCGGGGTCTTATATTCTGGATGAAAATAGTGTTTGGAATAATCATGTGGATATCGTAAACAAAGTGCGAACCCTTTCCTGGGTGGACGGGTTCCAGTTTTTCAGTTACAGTAGCTGGCAGAAACATCATTATTGGGAAACAGCGGGTTCAACCTTTTTTGGCAACCGCACTAAAGTACGCGCCGCTACCTTTCTTTCCGCTGCCACTCCGCCCGCTCCCGCCCTGGAGCTCACTAAAATCGATTCCATGAATTATCAGTTAACAATTACTCCGGTTGATACCATAAATGAAAAACAATGGTTTGCGATCTATCGTTCACCGGATTCGGTTTTAAATGTAAACAGTGATGAAATTATTAAGGTTGTGTATAAAAAGGATGCGTTTACAGTAACAGATTCGTATTGGGGACAGGATCGAATTGACGGCCGCTACACCTATTACGCTACCATGCTCAATCGCTATTGGAATGAATCGGAAATGTCCAATTCGGCTCTTGCGGACTCCGTTCCGGATTTTGTGAATCCGCCGGACGGTCCGGAATATGTGCGCGTTTTGCAGGTGGACGCCAACACCCTGGCCGTGGAGTGTGATTCCGCAGCGCGGGCCGATGAATATATTGCCTATTATGGAACCGACGGCTCAACCTTTTCCGATTCAGCATTGTCTCATTCCAGTCGTATTTTAGTTAGCGGTCTTTTGGAAAATACCACGTACTATTTTAAAATTAAAACGCGAAATTCTTCGGGTTCTTCCGCTTTTCCCAAATATGTATTTGCAGGGGCTACCGCGCCGCAAGCGGAAGTGCTGATTGTAAACGGGTTTGACCGCAGCACCAACACCAAATTCGATTATGTTAAACGCTATGCCAATCCCGTTACAGAGCGCGGCTACGGATTTTCCTACTGCCTGAACGAATCGGTTTACAAGGGGAAGGTGCATTTGCAGGATTTCAAAACCGTGATCTGGATTTTGGGCGATGAAAGCACAGCGGACGAGACCTTTAATCAGGCAGAAGAAGACAGTGTGGCCAAATTCCTTAAAAAAGGGGGCAACCTGTTTGTGAGTGGTTCGGAAATCGGCTGGGATCTGGACTACAAGGGCAGCTCGTATGATAAAACTTTTTACCACAATTATCTTAAAGCTGAATATGTGGACGACGCGCCCAACGGGACAAAGGCAACCTATTATTCCTGTGCAGCCATTCCGGGTCAGCTTTTTGAGGGTATGGATGATTTTAGTTTTGACAACGGAACCCACGGCACTTTTGATGTGGACTGGCCGGACGCCATTACGCCGCTTAATGGTGCGGAGTCGTTTTTAAAATATAAAAACGCGCCGTCTAAAAATATTGCCGCCATCGCATTTGAGGGCGTCTTCCCCGGTGGAACAGAAAAGGGTAAACTAATCAACAGCGGTGTACCTTTCGAAACCATTTACCCGGAGTCCAAACGTATTTCGTTTATGTCTAAAGTATTTGATTTCTTCGAAGGAAAGATATCCGGAATGGAGCATCAAGCGCTTCAGCCTAAGGCGTTTACCCTCGGGCAAAATTATCCGAATCCCTTTAATCCGCTGACGACCATTCCATTTGCTTTGCCAAAGGCAGGCGAAGTAACGATTAATATTTACAATATGCTGGGGCAAAAAATAATCCTACTGGAAAACAAACGCTACTCCGTGGGTTTGCACAGTGTGCGGGTGGACGGTTCTCAATTAGCCAGCGGGGTCTATGTGTACGAAGTGGTTTATGGTAAAATGCGTCTGCGTAAAAAGATGACGTTGCTCAGGTAATCCGCTTGCTAAAAGGAAAAAATGCTATGAAAAAAATAATTTTAATCATTTTGTCGAATCTTGTCCTGACGTTTGCACAGAGTCCGTTCATTGTAAACCTGCAAACTCTGTTAGATCAGCCCGGTGAGGAGGCGTTTTATCCCAAAATAACGATGGACGGGCGTTCGGTAATCTTTACCCACGCGAATCATAACGGCCTGTTTGTTTTGGATCGTAGTTCGGGCAGGGTGAAAACGTTAAGCAAAGCATTAGGCGCCGGGTACGAATATGAACTCGCGCCCGATGGGCAAACAGTGATGTACCGTTCATTTACGGTTAAAGAGGGCAGACGATTCTATTCCTTGATAGAATATAATTTAAAGAGTGGTGAAGAAACGGAAATAGTATCCGGCCAACGCAACCTGGCAACAACTATTCAATCCGCAGATGGATCGTTGCTCTATTCTCTTAATGGAAATTGGCACACAGCGCAAGCATCCCGGGCCCGTAAAACGGGAAACTTCTTAGCCGTAACCATTCGCAATCGGCATCTGATAGTAATAAGGGATAACAAGGAAACAGTTTTAGACCCGCTTGGAAAAGGGATTTATCTCTGGCCGTCACTTTCACCTTCGGGAGATAAGATAGTGTTTACTGTGGGTGGAAAAGGCAGCTTTGTGTGTGACCTGCAGGGGGAACGAGTTGTGGAATTAGGCTATTTAAATGCACCTAAATGGTCGCCTGGCGGAAATTGGATAGTAGGCATGCAGGATTTTGATGATGGTGTACGGATTACTAAATCGGAAATTGTACTTGTTCAGGCTGACGGCAGCAAGAGAACTGTTCTAACCCACTCACCGGAAGAAATCGAATTGTATCCGGCCTGGGGATTGACCAAGCATCATATTTTATTTAGCAACCGCAACGGAGCGCTGTTTATGGCAGAGTTGGATTATGGAAATGAGCAGTGAGAATTTTAATAGTAGGCTTTGGTTGGCAGGATAATCGGGTTGGTTAAAGCGAAATTAGAGATTTTAAATTTTAGATGAAAGATTGGTTAGGTAGAGTATTGCCCCGAGACCCAAGTGCTTGATATAGTGGTATATGCCATGCACTATTCCCCCTTAAAAAAGGGGGGAAGCCCCGAGGCTTCGGGATGTCCCGGTAAATCGGGATTTCACTATGTTCAATAAACAAAATAGGGTTGTGAAACCTGTATAATTCAATGAATTAACAATTGAAAAAATACCCCCCTAAGTCTCCCCCGAGTACTCGGGGGGGATATGCTACGATTGAATTTGTAAATATGTTATGGCATTTATTTAGGACGGATGTGATTTTAAATGAAAAAAATGGTTAGGTGATGTAACGCTTCGAAGCCTAAGTGCTCGGAACAATGATGGTTTGCGTCTAATCAGTTCCCCCTTAAAAAAGGGGGTTAGGGGGTTGTTTTGATCTAATGTATGCTGTGGATATGGGGGTCGTTAAAAAGAGCTGAATATCCAGCAAAATGGTCGTCATTGTCTCCTGAGTCTTCAAGGGGAAGCGTCCAAATCATAAAAAAGTTAATTCTGCTATTAGCCGAAACCGTAGAACCTAAACACAAGGTGTATGATGATCGATATAAAACATAATATTTTAATTGTTTTTTTTCTCCTTTCCATAGCAGGTGCGCAGGATTTCAGCGGAATAAAAATTTATATCAATCCCGGACATGGAGGAAACGACCCTTCCAATGACCGTTACGTGGAAGAAACCGGTTACTGGGAATCCGAAGGCAATTTAACGAAAGGCCTCTATTTACGGGATATTTTGCAGGCGCATCACGCTCAGGTATTTATGAGTCGTACACAAAACCGTGATCAGGATGATTTGCCTCTATCACAGATCGATGCGGATGCTAACGCCAATAATGTGGATTATTTCCATTCCATTCACAGCAACGGGTATTTGGGCGATGCTAATTATCCCCTGGTGTTATTTCGCGGATATGACAACAATCCGGTCTTCCCGGCTGCCAAAACTATGGGCCATCTAATATGGACAGAATTACAGCGGCTAAATCGGCAATGGACTTACTGGGGCAGCTCATCCGAAAACAACCGCGGAGACTGGGATTTTTATTCCTATTGGGGAACTTCCGGACTGGGTGTGCTACGTTATCTGAATATGCCGGGAACGTTATCAGAAGGTTCCTTTCACGATTATCTGCCCAATTCCTGGCGTTTGATGAGTATCGATTATCGGAAACATGAATCCATCGTTTTGTTTCGTGCCTTTGTAAATTATTTTAATCTGACAAAAGATTCCACAGCCGTGGTGGCCGGTTTGGTACGGGATAATTCCCGTCAGGTTTCCTATGGGTACAGCTATATTTCCGGTTTACCGGATGACAAATTACGCACTATTAATCGGGCAAAAGTTACGCTGCTGCCGGAAGGACGGGAATATCATACCGATGAGAACAATAATGGTTTTTTCATGTTTAATGGTGTGGAACCAGGTGCGTACACCGTTGTTATGGAAGGGCCGGACAATGCACCGGATACGGTTGAGGTTCAGGCGGTGGCCAATCGAACGGCCTTTGCTAATGGATTTCTAACCTATACACCGGAAAAGCCACCGCAGCTTTTTGATCATTTTCCCACAGATCGGGCCATAGATCAACCAACCAATACAAATATTGTCCTGACCTTTAGCAAACCCATGCAACCCGATTCCACGGAGCAGGCTATTCAAATATCACCGTCTGCCCACGAGACTTATACCTGGGATGAAGAAAACCGGACGCTAACATTGTCTTTATTCGACACGCTTCGGAGACATATGAAATATGAGGTGCGTGTTGGCAACAGCGCACTCGGCGCAAACGGAACGTCGGTGGGTGTGGATTCGCTCTTTACATTTACAACGGCCGCTAATCATGCGCATCCCGGGCTTGCGGATTTTTCCCCCGGCGCTCAGGGCGATAGCGCTATGGTAACGGATGCGATTATGTTGGAATTTGATATGCCCATGCGCGCTTCCAAAACAGAAACTGCCTTCCAAATTCAGCCGGAAACCGGTGGATCTTTTTCCTGGAACAGCGCTCAAACCGAACTTACCTTTACGCCGGATGATTCATTGGAGCGGGCTACAAAGTACACAGTGCGGATAGCGGCTTCAGCGGAAAACCGTTGGGGAGTCGCGCCGGATTCGACTCTCAGCTTTTCTTTTAACACCCGCTATCGGAATCGAGTAGAACTTATTCGCAGTTATCCGCAATCCAATCAGCAAAACGTAAGTACCCGTCCGCAATTCAATATGACGCTTTCCAGTCCGGTGGATTTTGGCACGGTTTTGGGACATGTAAAAATCAAGGATGCACAGGGAAACCGGGTTTCCTACAAAAGCTTAAAAGAGCACGAAATAAACGGCCGCGGTGTGCTGACCTTTGAGACGAGCAGTCCATTGGCCAATGACCGGGATTACCAAGTGTGGCTTCTGCCCGGAATGACCGACTACGACGGACTGGTTTTACAGGATACGGTTAAAACAAGGTTTCATACGGAAGCGATGAGTTATGCCACAGGAACAATTCTTGATTTTTTTGAAAGCGATACGCTCTGGCTGGCCCCCAACACCAATCCCTTCAGCGAAGGATTGGATTCTGTTGCAACCAAACTTTCTTTGACAACAACCAAAAAAGTGAGCAATTACCATTCAGTTAAACTCGATTATTTCTTTTCGAATGATTCAGGCGCTCGCTGTGTGGTGCAGCGTAAAATGCCTTTACCGGTTTCGGATGGCAGCGCCGCGAGTTTTGGTGTATGGGTGTTTGGCGATTTAAGCGGCAACCGTTTTGAGGTGCGGCTTGCAGACCCAACTGATTCGTTGCTTGCGGTTGTTTCGGATACACTGGACTGGGCCGGCTGGAAAATGGTGCAGGGGGCACTGGAACAGGGGAATTCGGATTCCCTCTATTTAACCGAAATGCGCATTAGCCGGACAAGAGAAGGGAATCCCGGCGGTACTCTTTATTTTGATGATGCACAGGTGGATGTTACGTTTACAGGCATGAAAGAAAGAGAAGGCGCGCCTCAACTGCCGCGCACCAGTCGTTTAGAGCAAAATTATCCCAACCCGTTCAATCCGACTACCGTAATCAGCTATTCAATTCCTGTCTCTGTAAAGAGCAGGGGTGGGGAAGCGGTGACTCTTACTGTTTACAATGCCCTGGGGCAAAAGGTGCGTGAACTGGTA
Source organism: Calditrichaceae bacterium (assembly GCA_024762535.1). Classification (GTDB taxonomy): domain Bacteria; phylum Calditrichota; class Calditrichia; order Calditrichales; family Calditrichaceae; genus JANTHG01. The sequence continues at coordinate 4,028 of JANTHG010000012.1, read as the reverse complement.
AACAATAAACAACGACCTGGAGTGTACCGGGTTACCTTTGACGCCTCCGGGATTTCCAGCGGCGTATATTTTTACCGATTAAAGGTTAACGGAGTTGCCCGTACCAAAAAGATGCTGCTGCTGCGGTAATAAAGCAACGGTTAGGTTCTGTGTAACTATTATAGTTATTATAAAAAAGAGCGGTTTGTTTTAACTTACCTGTTGGAATTTTTATCTTGCTTTTGTTATGAATTTAATGCATTGAATCCATAGCCAGAAATCGCGATACAGATTTTTACATCCAAACCCACTTCACTCGACTACAGTTGAAATTTTGTTTGGCATCCATTCATCAAAAGGACAAATTCGATTGAACTGCTTTGTAATTAAAAGAATTTAAATCATATCCTTTCATGAATGGGATGTTTTATATTCAAATTCGTGTTTTATCTGTGCTAATCAGCGGCATTCAATTTTTAGATTTGCCCGTTTAAAACGACAAAGCGCTTTTTCTCCGCACCGACCTAAACGAAGCTTTTGGAATAAACCGTTCTACAGAATGCAAAAACTCATTTTGCCACTTGCAATTTGTATTCAATTGTGTATATTGAATGAGTATTCATTCAAACTTGGGAGACCTTGTGGCTGCTCTAAAAGAAAGTCAAAAACAAAAACGGCGCGCTCAAATCATCGAAGGTGCGGTTAAGGTATTTGCCCGCAAAGGCTTCTACCATGCCACGGTTAAAGATGTGGCCCGAGAAGCCGGAGTGGCGGATGGAACGATCTATCTCTATTTTAAAAATAAAGACGACCTGCTTATTTCTTTGTTCGAATGTAAAATGGAAGATATTCTGTCCCATTTCCGTACGCGCCTGGCCGAATTAAGTGACCCGTTAGACAAACTGCGGGTATTTATTGAAGTCTATTTTGAACTGATTGAAAACGATATCGAGCTGTCAGATGTGTTTCAGGTGGAACTGCGCCAATCCTCAAAATTTTTAAAAGATTACCATAACGAAAAATTCCAGGAATATCTGGAAATTATCGAAGGTATTATTACAGCCGGAAAAGAAATCGGTTTTTTTAGAGCAGACCTTGATGCAAACATCACCAAAATACTGGTGTTTGGCGCCATTGACGAAGTGGCCAGGCAGTGGATTTTAAGCAACGGGAAATATTCCCTGCAACAAGCCGGTCAATCGGTAGCTTACACCTTAATACACGGATTATTATCAACTTCATAAATTGGGGAGAGCAAATGAAAAACGTTGTCATCGTAGACGGTTTACGCAGCCCGTATCTGAAATTCGATACGGATTTTAAAGACATTCCGGCTCAGCAACTGGGCGCACGTGTTTTGGCTGAGCTGCTGGAACGCCTGAATATGAATCCGGCGGATTTGGATGAAGTGATAGTGGGGAATGTGGCCCAACCGCCGGAAGCCGCAAATATTGCGCGTAACATTGCTTTGTTTGCCGGTGTGCCGCAGGAGATTCCTGCCTTTTCGGTGCAGCGCAACTGTGCCAGTGGGATGCAGGCAATTGCCGACGCCTGGTACCGCATTCAGGCCGGACACGGAACGACCTACATGACCGGCGGCGTGGAGAGTATGTCGCAAATCCCTCTGTTATGGAACAAGGAGGCTTCCGAATGGATGACCAAACTGTTTAAGGCTAAAAGCATGGGCCAAAAGCTGCAGCTCTTTTCTCAGCTTAAAGGGAAGTATTTCAAGCCGACCATTGGCTTGCAGTTAGGTTTAACCGATGGCTACTGCGGACTGAATATGGGAGAAACAGCCGAAGTGCTGGCCAAAGAATTCCGCATTACCCGCGAAGAGCAGGACCGTTTTGCCATGAACAGCCACAATAAAGCGGAAAAAGCGACTAAAGAAGGTATTTTGGGCGAAGAGATTATGCCCATTGCAGTTCCACCTAAATACAACCGGATGATCAGCGAAGACAACGGCATCCGAAACGGGCAATCCATGGAGGCCCTGGCCAAACTGAAACCGGTGTTTGACCGCCACAACGGAACGGTTACTGCCGGTAATTCCAGCCAGATTACGGACGGTGCGGCCATGAATTTGATAATGGAAGAAGATAAAGCCAAAGCCCTGGGTTACGAGCCCATCGGCCGGATTAAATCTTTTGCGTTTGCCGCGCTCGACCCGAGACGTATGGGCCTGGGGCCGGCTTACAGCAGCAAGCTGGCGCTGGAACGGGCCGGAATGACCATAAAAGACATTCAGCGGGTGGAAATGAACGAAGCCTTTGCCGCGCAAATGATTGCCAATCTGCGTATTTTTGAATCCGATGCGCTGAGTAAGGAATATTTGGGTACTGACAAAGCCCTGGGCGCTATCGACCCGGAAATATTAAACGTAAATGGCGGCGCCATTGCCCTGGGACACCCGGTTGGCTCTTCGGCGGCCCGTTTAATTCTCACTATATTAAAAGAACTCAAACGCAGCAACCTGGAGACAGGTCTGGCCACATTGTGTGTGGGCGGCGGTCAGGGTGCGGCCTTTATCGTGGAGGCTATGTAAATTATGAGTGGAAAGGAAACAACTATGTCTACGGCATTTTCATTAGAAAAAATAGACGAGCGCATCAGCATCCTCTACTTTGATTTACCCGGCGAAAAGGTAAACAAGTTCAGCACCTCGGTCATGTTTCAGTTCGAAGAACAGGTAGAAGAGCTGAAGCAGCGCAATGATATTGACTGTTTGCTGTTAATGAGCAAAAAACCGGGGATTTTTATCGCCGGAGCGGATGTAAAAGAAATCCAATCCATCAGCGATGAAGAGAGCGGCTACAAAGTGGGGCGCGTGGGGCAAAATATTTTTACAGCCTTCGAAAAACTGCCCTTTAAAAAAATTGCTGTTATTGACGGCGCCTGTATGGGCGGCGGTACCGAACTTTCGCTCTGCTGCGATTATCGCCTGGCAAGTGATTCGGCCAAAACAAAAATTGCTCTGCCTGAGGTGAATCTTGGTATTTTGCCGGGCTGGGGCGGTACCCAGCGGTTACCCAAGCTGATTGGCCTGCAGCGCGCTTTGGATATCATCTTAACCGGCAAAAATTTAAACGCCAAACGAGCCTGGAAATCCGGTCTGGTCGATAAAATCATTCCGGCGGAATGGGTTAAGGAAAAAGCCATCGAGTTTGCCGGGGAAGTATTGGCCGGAAAAGCTAAAAAATACACGGCCCGGCGTAAACCCAAAGGCGCAGCCAATTTGGTGTTGGAGCAAACCTCGATGGGCCGGAGCCTGATTTTTTCGCAAGCGGAAAAAATGCTGCTCAAAAAAACACACGGGCATTATCCCGCGCCGTTAAAAGCGTTGGAAACCATCCAAAAAACCTATGGGATGGATTTAAAGGACGGCCTGGAAATCGAAGCTAAAGCCCTTGGTGAATTAATGGCTACCGATATTTCCAAAAACTTGGTGCAGCTCTTTTTCTGGACCGAAGAAATTAAAAAAGAAAATGGAACGGAAGAGCCGGATGTAAAAGGCAGCTCCATCCAAAAGGCGGCAGTTCTCGGCGCCGGTGTGATGGGCGGTGGGATTGCCCAGCTTTTCGCCTCTCGTAACATTCCGGTGCGGGTGAAAGATATCAGCTACGAAGCGGTAGCCAAAGCGTATCAACAGGCGGCCGATGTGCTGAAAGCTAAAGTTAAAAAACGACGCATGACCAACCTGGAATTTAATCAGGTGATGAACCGTATTACCGGAACGGTGGATTATAACGGTTTCCGTTCGGCAGATATTGTAGTGGAAGCGGTTGTGGAAGATTTGAAAATTAAAAGAATGGTACTGTCCGAACTGGAAGAACAGGTGCCGGAATCCACGATTATTGCCACCAACACCTCTTCCCTTAAAATTGAGGATATGAAAGAGGCTTTAAAGCACAAAGAGCGTTTTATTGGCATGCACTTTTTCAATCCCGTACACCGCATGCCTTTGGTGGAGATTGTGCGCGGAACGGATACGTCTGCCGAAGCCGTGGCAACGGTTTTTAATTTGGTGAAGAAATTGGGCAAAACACCGA
>JANTHG010000011.1 GCA_024762535.1 Calditrichaceae bacterium | reverse complement strand
GTTCTGAGGCACAGCCGCGTTTTCCGCACACCCTGCAGGAGTTCACTAACGTACAGGATACTTTTTCTTTGTAGGATTTTTCCAAATCTTCTCCGGCATTCAGCATATCCCGTTCCAGCTCTGTTTTATCATACGAGCTGTCGGCTGCCTGGATGATTTTTTTTCGAATCATCTCTGTAAGGTCCTTGATGCGTCCCAGATAAATACTTATGGCACTTTGCCAAATCACAACAGTACTTACTCGCATCTCGGATTCAATGTCATGTGGTGTTCCCGGCCTAATTGAATCGACTCCTAAATCTTTTAGCTTAAAAACATCTTCAATAAGCTCAAAAATAGATTCAAGTTCGCGGGTTATCTCTGGACCTGTATCAAAATAGATTGAATCTGCTTCCCGCTGCAGCCCCTGTTTGATTTTGTGCAGTAAAATCTGAAGGGTCTGTTTATCCGGACCCAGTTCCGTATTAAGTAAGTTTTTAAATTTATTTAATTGCTTTTCAGTGGTTTTGATGGAACGTACGACATTCAAATATTCATTAATTTTATTATATCCCAAAGATTGAAAAATAATATCAAAATACGCCTGAACACTCATTTCCATTTCTTTTAGATTTTGGCGCATGCGCTGACTTTCGAGCATGTAGGTTGCTTTAACTCGTTCTATTACGGTTTCATCCGGATGCGTTTCCAGGATAGATAGGATATTGCGGAACACTTTACGTGGTGTGCTCACCTCATTAATCAAATTCAGTATATCATCCAAAGACATGATTTCTGAAGCAAGATTGCGAAGATTTACATCCGAAGACACATGACAACGGGCCAATAGGGTCACATTGAGTAAATTCGTTAAGTCCTTACCCCCTTGTTTAACTTTTTGCTGCCGTTTACGGGTAAGTATATTTAGGAAGAAATCGGAAACTGAATGATAGGGTTTTTGTAATTTATATTGTTTTTGAAATTTTAAAGCGGATATCGGTATCTGCTTTAAATCTTCTCTACGACTTAGGAGATCGATGAGATTTGTCAAAACAATAAAATGGTCTAATAAATTATTAAAGGGTTGGTCTTCGATGGCAAGATTAACAAAATTACGAATAACTTCGGGCGATTGAGAGACGAGAATATTCTCAATGGCTCGATGAATCGTTATATCATCCTCGGTGAAATAGCGAAGTATCAAGCGTATATTGGGTGGATCGGAAATGCGTTCAGAGGCTTTGTTAATTTCTGAAATTTTAATGATTTGCTCGCGACGTTGGCTTAATGTGTTGCGTGCCATGATATATAATTGTTCATCTTTACGCCCAACACCCCGTTCTTTGAGTAAGCGCTGGAAATGAATCAATATTTTCAGTGATACCGAAGGGTTATGTAACACTTCATTTAGAACTTCCGGATCATCTTCAAAAATCAACAACACTAAAATATTAGGCGGGCCTTCTGTTCTGGCAAAGGCACGTCGTTCCCGTTTGCCAAAGCCCAGAATATCCTGATAACGGCCTATTTCGCGCCAAAATTCATTATTCCGGGCTGCGGTTCGAACCAAATCACTTTCATCATTGGCCAGAATATTCACTACTGACGGGAAATGACAATGTTGTGCGACCTGCATCCGTAATTTTTCATCCTCTAACACTTCTCCGCTTAAATACATATTAGTGGGAATTGGTGGTGCCTTACGAAAATATTTCCGCAGCATTTTCAAATAATATTCGCGATTTGATTGTTCGGCCTGTTGCACGGGGTTATCCTTCCAGCGCCAGGGTAAAAGCTGTTGTCAGTTTTAAAATATCTTTATTGGCTTTTCGCAATCGCTTAACCAGCTCGGATGCAATATTACGGTAAATAATCGTTCCGATTTGAGGATTTTTTTGAATGGCATTCAGTAACTCCTTTTTTTGCAGAATCGCCATTTGCGACGGCCGGATAGCTTTAATGGAAGCCTCACGGGTGGATTCTTTGCCAAACATGGACATTTCGCCAAAAAAAGGATGTTGCTTTTGAGATAGTTTTATTAATGCTTTATCCTGTGTCTGAGCGGATTGAATCCATTGTGGCAAAACCAGCGATTTGGATATTTCCACTTCACCACCCAATAAAATATAAATTTCACATCCGCTGTCCCCTTCGTGCATAACATACTCGTCGGCTTCAAATTCCACGGGTGTCATCATGGCTATCATTTGTTCTAGTTGAGTATCATCCAAACCCTGTAACAGAGAAACTTTTTTTAAATATTCTTTTTTGGAGGCCAGCAAACCAATATCTAATTTTTTCATTCTATCTCTTTCTCCAAAGCAATATAAAAATCATTTTGATGTAACTGTGTATCTCCCGCTGGATTAATAAGCACTTTCACCTCTTCGTTGTCATTACCTCCACGGCCTGCTTCTTCAAACTTTCGCATAATAAATTCATCGAGATAGGAATAGTCGTCGCTCATTAAATCTGCAAGATTAAATGGTTCACTCATGGTACCAATTCCCAACAAGATACCCTCCCCCTTTTGCTGGTAATCTTCCCTAAATTCAGCATAGGTTTTTCCTACCCAATCGGAACCTACCGGCCGTCTTTTAAGTGCAAAGGGAGCTGTTTCGGAGAACAATTGTTTAAAAAACTGAGGGACTCCAGGCGCCACCACATGATTTGCTAGTAAATACCCGCTGTGTTCATCGCTTACAATGACCTCATCCGCACGAGCTTTGCGTAAATGGGAAAGATTATCCCGATCCATAATATGCGCATACACTTTGGCCTTGGGATTTATTGTCTTTATGGATAGTGTTGCTAAAATTGTGCGTTCGTCCCCGGGCCGCATATTCCCGGAGCTGATATCCGGTAATATAATTACGGAAGACGCAAACTTAGTATTGGCACGATTTAAAATATTTTCTCGTGTAAAATCACCGCGCACAAACCGAAGCTTTAAATTAGAAAAACGGGTAATCACATCCGCAGCTTCTTCTTCGGTCAACTGATTAATCATTACAATGGGTGTCGATGTTTTTTCTTTTTCGAAGGTGGTAAGGATGCCTTCCGCCTGTGTATTCCAGCCGCACAGCAAAATGTGACCTTTTGATTTAATTTCCTGCAAACCTTTGCCCTCTTTAATTTTACGAGTTACAAATATGGAAGAAAACGTTGCCGTAATAACCGAAAGTAAGGCAACGCCAAACAACATTATCACGATCGCCACAAACCGGCCCAGCGGCGTAATCGGTGCTTTATCACCATATCCCACAGTGGATATAGTTACCAGCACCCACCATACACCATCCCAAAACCCTCTGAACTGTGTATTAGCCCCCGCTTCGGAATAGGTTACAACTAAGGCCGCAACTACGGTAATTAATACAATAAGCAGTACAGCCTGGGTAACCGGTTTTTCTGAAAGCTCTTTGATTTTTTTTATAAATGCATTCCTTACCAAATGTTTTTCCTGTATTGTTAAGAGGATTTATTATCGGCGGATTTTGTGTGTACTTAATAAAATAACAACATTAAATCGATTTAGGTGGATAGATTTAACTCATACACGAATTGGTATGGAAAAACACGAATTATTGAAAGTATGTTGATTTGTGGAATTACGGACTTCTCTTTTGATGGAATGTTAAAATTGCTCTAATTACGAAAACCAGAAGGAGCTTGCCCTCCCAGTAGGGAGGACAATTGTTTTGATAAATTCAGCTTCCTTTAGTGGCAATTTTCTGTTACCAGCTTATCGAATCCCCCGGAATAGTGGTATCAACCGGTGTATTCACATCAAAATCGAAGAGATGCTCCGGATGGGTTAAACGGACAACCTTCACCTCTTTGATGCGCGAAATAGGCACCACAGCATCGCCGTATCCGTTGGTGCTTTTTTGGCTTGACCAGTAAGCCACCATTTTTTGACCGGTTTTATCTAAGTACCAACCCAAAAAGACAACCGAATGGCCCACACCACTTTTCCATGAAATATTCATAAAATCACCGGGACGCGCCTGAATGGGCTTAATGACCTTCCCCATCTTTGTATATTGAACCAGGGCAAAATCGCTGCCAAATCCGTCTGCATTCCATTTACCCCAAAACTTTACATGGTCTTCTCTGCGGCCGCCATCCGGCTCCTGCATGCGTAGAGCTTCGGCATGAAGTGAATCCAATTGGGCTTCCTGACCTTTTAAAATAATATCAAAAGCTTCCATCAGGGCAGAAAAAGAGGAACCGCTGCAATAACTGGTTGAACGCGGCGGATCGATTAGCGTTTTGCCTAACAGATGCAAAGGATAGCCCACTGGCGATTCCGTCGGCGTGGCATGAATTCCGATAAAATATCCGCCTCCATCCGGCGCTGTGGCCTGTACCCTGTCGATGCCCTGCAACACGGCATAATTATATCCTGTTACATATTTGCCGAATATTTTAACATGGTTTGTGTGATGGGCGCCCAAAGCCAAATCTTCTGCTGTCAGCATAAAACGGCTGCCGTCATCGATGGTTGCCTGTTTGACATTTTTATTTGTTTTGCAGGCCAGAGTACTTAAAACAAATAGCAACGCAAAAAGCCGGATTCCGGATGTGCGCATGATTTATTCCTCTATCCAGTTTTGTAAAATTTCGATAATTTTTCGTGCCTGTGCTTCGGATGATATATTGAATTTGGAGTGCGGATAATAGGACCCGTTCCGTTTCTGGTATCGACCGATACGAAATTTAACCGGGCCATACTCACCAGTAGAACGATTTAAATCCTGATATTTAAAAACCAGCGTGGACCAGGCGCCTTTGGTTAATACCACTTTATCAAGTTCTTTAAGCGTTTCGGTTCCATCGTCATCGGTCCAGGCGATGGTGATTTCATCAACTGTTTCAGCCATGTTGCCTTCCTTTATTTATTTTTTATAATATTTCATTGCTTCAGGTAATAATTTTTCAATTTGTTTAATGCGTGTTTGATCAGAGGGATGGGTGCTTAAAAATTCCGGTGGCGCACTACCGTTTTTCATAGCAGCCATGCGTTTCCAAAAATCAACCGCCGTATGCGGATCATATCCGGCCATTGACATAAAAATCAGTCCCATATGGTCCGCTTCCGATTCATGCAAGCGGCTAAAGGGAAGCATTACACCAAGCTGAGCGCCCATTCCAAAAGCAGACATAAACAGATTTTTAGTTTGCTCGGGCTTTTCCTGAAGCGCTTTGTCTAACGCCATCCCGCCTAATTGTACCAGCATACCCTGGCTCATGCGTTCACCACCGTGACCGGCAACGGCATGAGCAATTTCGTGTCCCAGCACCACGGCCAAACCCGCTTCGTTTTTTGTAACGGGCAAAATACCGGAATAAACGACTACTTTCCCTCCCGGCATACACCAGGCATTCACGGTTGGGTCATCCACCAGATTGAATTCCCATTGGTAGCCTTTTAAATGCCCGGACATCTTGTGCTGCTTAAAATACGCTTCCACTGCTTTTTGGATACGCTGCCCAACGCGCTTTACCAGGGCAGCCTGCGCTCCTGTTCGCACGACTTTGTGCTCTTTTAAAAATTGTGAATAATTGCTAAAACTCATGGATTGCATCTGTGAAGCCGGAATTATACTTACCTGTTGCCTACCTGTGATGGGAACAGTGGCACAAGCGGCCAGGAATAAGGCGATGACAAGATAACTCAGAATTTTTTTATTCATATTAATTTCCTTTACAAATGAAATGCTCTATCTTTCATTAACATTTTAATATGTTTAAGACTAAATAACAACTTAAATTATTTATTTGAATCCCGCTCGGTTTGTCCGTAAACTTCAAATTCTTGATTTTAAATCTATTCTGATTAAATTTAGAAAGTTTTACACAGAACTTAAAACAACTATGCAATACGAAAAACAATTCCAGACACTTAAAAATCACCCTAAACTTCCCCGTCACATCGGCCTTATCATGGATGGAAACGGTAGATGGGCTAAGGGGAAAGGTCTGCCGCGCGTAGCAGGGCACAACGAAGGCGTAAATTCCGTCCAAAATATCGTGGAAGCATGCGGTGAACTGGGCGTAGAAGTACTGACTATTTACACCTTTTCCGAAGAAAACTGGAAACGCCCCAGTTGGGAAGTGGCTACTTTAATGCAATTGCTGGTCACAACGATTAATAAACAGATTGAACGTTTGGACCGACAAAATGTACGCATTCGTACATTGGGACATTTAGATAAACTACCAGAAATTACCCAACGGGCCATGCGTTCTGCCATAGATCGCACCAAAAACAACACCGGCCTTATTCTAAATGTAGCGCTTAGTTACGGAGGACGGCAGGAAATTACCGAAGCAGCCCGTACGCTGGCTGAACAGGTTAAAGAAGGCCTTATTCACTCCGAAGACATCACTCCGGAAACCATTGGTAATTTATTGGATACAGCCGGTCAACCAGACCCCGATTTAGTTATCCGAACCGGCGGTGAGCATCGCATCAGCAACTTTTTACTTTGGCAGATCGCCTACGCCGAAATATATATCACTCCCATTGCCTGGCCCGACTTCAGGAAACCGCATTTAATACAGGCCTTGTGGGATTTTATACACCGCGAACGGCGATATGGAATGGTCAGCGAGCAACTGAAAAAGAAAGCCGCTTTAAACATTTCCAATGAATAAAGAGCCCAAAAAAAATATTGACCAGCTCAAACATTACACCATCAGTTTAAAATTTTTTTTCAAAGCCTTTTGGAAAACCATTTTAACCTGGGTAGTGATAGTAACTTTTATTGTTATAGCCATTCACTACAAAGTGGATAAAACAGTGATTGGCGGCGCTGTAGTAATTTTTGGTATTATTTCATCTGCTTTTGTAGGCTTGTTGAACATTATTGGGCTGGTTCCGCTTATTGGACCGCTGGTAGCCAAAATTTTGGCTTTACCTCTGTTTTGGCTGATTAACGCACTGGGTTATTTTGCATCTATTGTGGCCATTAAACGCGGTTATTCCACAGAAGTGGTAAACTACCGCATTTTAACCGTGGTGCTATTGGTCGGCATCGTTATCGGTTTTATTCTGGGAAAAATAATTTAAAGTACACCCGTTCATGCCCCCTATCCATCAAACCATCCGGGAACTATTTGATCTGCAAAAGTTCGCAATCAAGCTCGGCTTAGATAACATTCGCGCCCTATCCGAACGGCTGCAACATCCGCATCTCGCCTATCCGGTTATTCATGTGGCGGGTACCAACGGTAAAGGGTCCACTTCTTTTTTTATCGCCAAAATTCTCGAAGCACACGGACTCCGCGTCGGCTTATTTACCAGCCCCCATTTGGCTGATTTCCGTGAACGTATAACCATTAACGGTGAAAAAATAGATTCTGAAGCTATTCAGATTTTTTGGGAACAACATAAAAAATTCATTTTGCAGTGCAAGGCAACTTTTTTCGACACCACCACAGCCATGGGCTTCGATTATTTTCGAAACCAAAAGGTCGATGTCGCTGTTATTGAAACCGGACTGGGTGGACGACTCGATTCCACCAATATTGTTGAACCGCGCCTTGTCGTGCTTACGCCTATTCATTTTGACCATGAAAAACAATTAGGCAACACTTTAGAACAAATCGCTGCGGAAAAGGCAGCCATTATCAAACCAGACGCCGCCGTATTTTCCGCCCGACAACCGGAAGAAGCCCTTTCAGTTATTAAAAAGCACCTCCGGCCGGAGCACCGTTTTTCGTACTTACCAAATATAATTGAGGCTACTATTCAAACCTCCGTTCTTGGCAAAACCGTCTACACTCTACAGGATAAACTTCGATCCTGTGCCTTCAACCACCTTCAAAGCAGGCAAATAGGTGACTACCAGGTGCAAAATCAAAGCCTGGCTTATGCTGTCAGTCGCTATTTTATGGAACAAGAGCACATTCCCTTTTCCGAATCCGCTTTTCGTTCCGCATTGGCCGATCAGCAATGGGCCGGTAGATTACAGCTTATTTCCCGTCAGCCGGATGTGGTGCTGGATGTAAGCCATAATCCGGCAGGAATTGAAGCGAGCTTTTCCTTTATCCGTAAAGAACAAAAGCCGGTTAACACCCTTATTGGTTTGGTTGAAGATAAAAATCACGAGGCCATTGCCGCAACGGTCGCCCGTTATAGCCAACGCATTATCATTACCGAACCGGAAACCCATAGAAAATTAGCGGCGGAAACCTTGCAAGCCGCATTCACACAGTTAAAAAAAGAAAGTGAAATAATTAAAGATTCCGTTGCAGCGTTCGAATTACTTAAAAAAGAAACCCAGCCAAACGAAATTATGCTAGCCATTGGCAGCCACTATTTAATTGGTGCTATACTCAGAACAGGAAAATAATTTGACAAGGTTTGAGGGGCATGTTAAATTGAAACGTTTAATGTAGCCCTGACAGTGTTTACACGCCTTGGTTAATCGTTTATCCGAAACAACTTCTATGCAATCAGATAATTTAAAAATATAGCGAATTACCGTTTTTTTACCACAAGAGGTTTTTACCATGTTAGATATTGAAGGATTAAAAGAAAAGAAAATTACGGAGCTGAATAAAATAGCTCAGGAAATGAATATTCCGGCTGTTTCCGGCCTTAAAAAATCGGAACTCATATTCCGCATTCTCGAAGAACAAACGGCTCAGGAAGGGTTAATTTTTTCGAAAGGTGTGTTGGAAATACTTCCGGATGGCTACGGGTTTTTACGTTCCGAAAATTACAGTTATCTGCCCGGACCGGACGATATTTATGTATCCCCTTCTCAAATAAAACGCTTCGGCCTGCGTACCGGCGATACAGTAAGCGGACAGATTCGTCCACCCAAAGACAACGAACGTTTTTTTGCACTGCTTCGTGTAGAAGCCGTTAATTTTGAAAGTCCGGACAAAGCCCGTACCCGTAATCTTTTTGACACCTTAACACCGCTTTATCCCGAAGAACAAATTAATCTCGAAACAGACCGTCGTGATTTTTCTACTCGTATCATGAATCTGTTAACACCCATTGGCAAGGGGCAGCGCGGTTTGATTGTGGCTCAGCCACGAACTGGTAAAACCATTTTACTTCAAAAAATAGCCAATTCCATTACTAAAAACCACCCGGAAGTGGAATTGATGGTGCTACTGATTGATGAACGCCCTGAAGAAGTTACAGATATGCAGCGCAATGTGGACGCCGAAGTGATTAGCTCTACATTCGATGAACCGGCCGAACGCCATGTACAGGTAGCTGATATGGTATTGGAAAAAGCCAAACGTCTGGTAGAATATAAAAAAGATGTGGTAATTTTATTAGATAGTATTACCCGGTTGGCGCGTGCCCACAATACAGTGGTACCGCATAGTGGTAAAATATTATCCGGTGGTGTGGATTCCAATGCCCTGCAGCGACCCAAACGCTTTTTCGGTTCTGCCCGAAATGTGGAAGAAGGTGGCTCACTTACCATCATGGCTACTGCACTGATTGACACAGGCTCCCGAATGGATGAAGTGATATTTGAAGAATTTAAGGGAACCGGCAATATGGAACTGGTTCTGGATCGACGATTGACAGACCGCCGTATCTTCCCATCCATAGACGTAAACCGATCGGGTACGCGAAAAGAAGAACTGCTCCTTAGCAGAGAGCAATTGGCTCGTATTTGGATTTTACGCAAACTGCTTAACGAAATGAATATCATTGAAAGTATGGAATTCCTGTTAGACAAAATGAGTGAAACCAGGTCGAACAAAGACTTTTTACGTTCTATGAATTCATAATTTTCTTGAATTCTTAAAATTATTGCATTATATTGCATGGCTCAAAATTGATTGGTCTTTTGGAGGTTAATAAAGTGAAAAAAGGTATTCATCCGGAATATAAGTTGGGAACGGTAACCTGTGCTTGCGGGAACACCTTTCAAACCCATTCTGTTGTGGGTGACTTAAAAGTGGAAATCTGCTCTGCCTGCCATCCGTTTTACACCGGTAAGCAGAAATTGGTCGACTCTGCCGGTCGCGTTGAAAAATTCATGCGTAAATACAACAGAAAATAACATCACCGTTCGCGATGCGTTAAGCAATTTAAACGGAATGATCAGGGTCTGCCCTCTCATTCCGTTTTTTTATTTAAAGGAAGATACATGAGCCAGACAGGTGAAGAAAAAATAATGCCCGTTGGCGGCCAGGCTGTTATCGAAGGCGTGATGATGCGCTCTCCCAAACGAATTGCCACAGCCATCCGCCGTGCCAGCGGAAAAATCCAGATAAAGGTTCTGGAATACGAGTCCTTCATTCAGCGGAAAAAATATCTTAATATTCCCATCCTGCGCGGGGCAATCACCCTTATCGAAGTGATGATTTTGGGTATCAAAACCCTGCAATGGTCAGCCGATAAAGCTATGGAAGATGTGGAAGAGCAGGAAATCGCCGAAGGTAAAAAAGTAAAGAAAAAGAATAAGAAACAGGGCATGTCCACTTTAAGTGCTGTGTTTTCCATTTCCATTGCGTTAGTGATTGGCATTGCCGCTTTTTTTGTGCTGCCACTCTATCTGACAACCAATATATTTAATGTCGAAAAACAAGCGCTCACTTTTAATCTGGTGGCCGGTATCATTCGAATCACCTTTTTTCTGCTCTATATTTGGGGCATCTCTTTTATGAAAGATGTTAAACGGCTCTTCGAATATCATGGTTCGGAACACAAAACCGTGTTTGCCTTCGAAGACAAAGTGCGACTGAGTCCTGCCAATGTGCGTAAGTATTCCACCTTTCACCCGCGTTGCGGCACCAGTTTTCTGGTGATTGTTATGCTGGTGAGTCTGATTTTCTTTGCCCTTGTAGATACGGTTATTATTTTATGGCATGGCAATATTACGCTGCTATTGCGTCTGGCCGTACATCTTCCGCTTATTCCTGTAGTGGGCGGACTCAGTTACGAAGCTTTAAAAGCTTCGGCCAATAACATCGAAAGTCCGCTGGTACGCCTGCTTATTGCGCCCGGCCTGGGATTACAACGCATCACCACCAGCCAACCGGACGATGAGCAATTAGAAGTGGGCATCGCTGCACTGCAGGCCGCTTTGGGCGACGATTTAAAAGACGAACTGGTCGGGACACCCGAAATTACTTCCGAAATTGAAATAGAAACCGCTTGAGGAATCTATGAAAGACAAACTGCTTACTTTAAATAACCGCTTACAAGAATTGAACGAGGCGCTTTCAGCTCCGGATGTACACAACGACCAAAAAAAATTCCGCGACCTTTCCCGCGAGCAAAACGACCTTTCGCAAATTATGGAAATCGGCAACCGTTACTTGAAAGTGTTAAGAGACTATGAAGGCAATCAGGCTATTATCGACGCCAATGAAGATGCAGACCTGGCGGAACTGGCAACAATGGAGCAGGAAGAATTAAAAGAAGAACTCGAGCGGCTGGAAGAAGAACTTAAAATTATGCTCATCCCCAAAGACCCGGATGACCATAAAAACGGCATCATGGAAATCCGCGCCGGTACGGGCGGAGACGAAGCTGCTATTTTTGCCGGCGACCTGTATCGCATGTACAGCCGCTATTGCGAACGCCATAAAATTAAAACCGATGTGATGAATTCCAACCCTTCGGAACGGGGCGGTTTTAAGGAGATTATTTTTGCTTTGGAAGGAGCGGGCGCCTACGGCATTTTAAAATACGAAAGCGGCGTACATCGCGTGCAGCGTGTTCCCGATACCGAAACCCAGGGCCGGGTGCATACCTCCGCCGTTTCTGTGGTAGTGCTGCCCGAAGCGGAAGAAGTGGACGTACAAATTGACCCGAATGAATTGCGCATTGATGTGTACCGCTCGTCCGGTCCGGGCGGCCAGAGTGTAAACACTACCGACTCCGCGGTACGCATTACCCATATCCCCACCGGTTTGGTGGTGAGCTGTCAGGATGAAAAATCGCAGCTAAAAAATAAGAACAAGGCACTTAAAGTGCTTCGTTCCCGTCTGTTGGATCAGGCCATGAGCGAACACAACTCGGCTATAGCCAAGCAGCGTAAAACGATGGTAGGAAGCGGCGACCGCAGCGCCAAAATCCGCACCTACAATTTCCCCCAGGGCCGTGTAACCGACCATCGTATCGGACTGACGCTTTATAAATTAGACCGGATAATGGAAGGTGAAATTGACGAGCTAATTGAAGCGTTGCAGGTGGAAGAGCGCGCCAAACGTTTGGAAGAGATGACGAAGTAGATCAATTTATTTGCTTCCGTTCCAGTACCCGATTGGTAAACAAGGACCCGAGAAACGTAAAAATCGGGAAAAGAATCAGTGAACGAACTAAAATGGCCATTCCTGCAAACCCCTGCATCTCCGGGGATTGTAACTCCTGATATATTTCCTCCCACATGGGTGGAATATCTTCCATATTTTCAATCATATTGCTAATCCATTCCACCTGCCAGTTTCCCAAAATCTGAAACATAATATAATGGAAAACAAACGCAAACAGAGCGCCGGCAATACCTGTCCACAATCCTATCTGAATTAATTCCGGCAAAGTATAAATATGCTTTTCCGGGTCAGATGAATAAAGATATAGAACAGCAACCACTCCGCCAGCTGCCAGCCCGAGGCAGCAGAGGCAATTAATCAAATTTAAATAGGGTACGGCATCGGTAAGCGCCGCTGTTATGCCGCCAAGTACTACGGCTTGCTTAAATTTTAAACTATCCATTAACATTCCTTTTTCCGTAAACAACCGCTTCTAACAACAACCTGAATATCAAAACACCCAAAAGCGCTCCGGCCAGCAAGCGAACTTCCAGATAGTCGTCCATCCAGCCCACTTTTTCCGGTACAATCATCGAAGCAGCCGCTATGGTTAAAAACACATACCAGCGAGCCGGCCAAAGATAGAACGCTTTTTTCACAATCGCAAATCCGACTACCACCATTCCCGACAGATAAATAGCAAAACAGCGCGCACAAACCGGCATGGGCAGACCGTTTTCAAACAAGCTACGGGCAGGCAATTGATGACACACCGGATCCATAAAAAAATAGATGGCGCTTCCAAGCATATTTAGCGCTGTACTCTGCGCTGAAACGAACAGAGGCGCCAACACAATCGCTGCCAGCCAAAGGGTTAACAGAACAAACCCGGCAAGAACCACTTTTCGCAACAGAGGTTCTGTTTCCGCCCAACACACCGCTTTATTTCTTTGTTTCATGGTTCAACTTACAATCAAATTGCCATACAAAGCAACATAACCCCGCTGTTACTAATTCTAACTAATGGCACTAAAGTGCATAGAAAGGAGGAAGGAAACTTTCATAAGCCGCGCTAAAGCACGGGGTATATCGCAATCGGTGTAAGGATTCAATGCTTTGAATCCTTACGATACCTAAGTCGAGCGATTGTTGATATTAATTCAATACAATAACGCCATTGCAAGTCACGCTTGAGCGGGAAGAAGCAATCCCACAGGGGATCACTTCACTCCTGCGTCGTTCGTGATGACGCCCTTTTTCCGTCATTGCGAGCGACATAGGAGCGAAGCAATCCCCAGGGGTTCGCCACATCGCTGACGCTATTCACGATGACGAATACAAATCGCGCAATTCAGTTGTTATTTAGTTGGTATTTTGAAATATTTTTTTTAACTTTATTGAATCCACAATACATAAATTTATCTCAATTTCCAACCTAATCGTAGGAGGTACTATGTCACGCGGAACCATCAACAAAGTTATTCTCATCGGAAGGTTAGGAAAAGACCCGGATATGCGTTATGCACCAAGCGGAACCGCCATTGCTTCTTTTTCCCTAGCCACCAATCACAACAGTAAGGATGCAGAGGGAAACTGGCAAACTCAAACCGAATGGCACAATGTAAAGACCTTTGGACGTCAGGCTGAGTTTGTAGGTGAATACCTAAAAAAAGGACGTTTGGCTTTTGTGGAAGGTCGTTTACAAACATCCAGTTGGGAAGACCAAAACGGGCAGAAAAAGTATAAAACAGAAATCCTAGCCCAGGATATACAACTTCTGGGTTCCCGCTCGGACAATGAGGCTCAGGAATCCACTGCTCCGGCAACAACTAACCAAGCCCCTGCGCAAACAAAGCCGGCCCAACCCGCTCAACCGGAACAAAACGAACAAGTGGAAGAGGATGATTTACCATTTTAATATGCCTGGCACAGGATGTGCCTTTTTTAGTTTTACTTTTACGGATCGGATATGAATACGACAATGGAACAAACACTCCTTCAAAAAGCCAAAGATGCCCGCGCTTTTTCTCAGGCAAAATATTCTCATTTTAAGGTGGGCGCCGCTTTACTTACCGATGCTAATGAAATTATTACGGGCTGCAATGTAGAAAGCAGTTCTTACAGTCTAACCATTTGTGCCGAACGGGTTGCTCTCACCAAAGCGCTTTCCGAAGGGAAAACAAAATTTAAGGCCATCGCCATTGCTGCTAAAGATGGTGAATTTTGCCCACCCTGTGGGGCTTGCCGCCAGTTATTATTCGATTATGCACCCGACTTAGAGATTATTTTAACCAACGGCAACCAACAACAGCATTATACAATAAAAGAATTATTGCCACACGCATTTGAAGATTCACAACTGGGGTAAAGCATGAAAAAAGGAATTATTATTGGTATCGCCGGTGCTTCCGGCTCCGGGAAAACTTTGGTCGCAAATAACATTATGAGCGCGCTTGGTTCCGAAAAGGTCGTTATGCTTCAGGAAGATTCGTATTACAAAGATTTATCTGATATCCCCTTTGACGAACGCACTGGGAAAAATTTTGACCACCCGGACGCCTTTGATCATGAACTACTGGCGAACCACCTGGAGCAACTTTTGCAAGGGAAATCTATTTCACACCCCATTTACGATTACAAAACCCATTCCCGCAAAAAAGAAACCCGTACTGTGGGTCCGCACACCATTGTTATCCTGGAAGGCATTCTTATTCTTAATGAACCACGCTTGCGTAACCAGATGGATATTCGGGTATTCATCGATACAGCCCCGGATATTTGCTTTATACGCCGTCTAAAACGGGATATTAACGAACGCGCACGTAGTGTGGATTCCGTTATCCGTCAGTACGAAGAGACCGTACGCCCTATGTATTTTCAGTTTATCGAGCCATCGAAACGATATGCCGATATAATTATTCCGAGAGGCGGGAAAAACAAAGTTGCCATCGATATTCTTTCCACAAAAATAAACACCCTGCTTAAATCGCAAACAAACTGACCACGGAGGGTTTGGCTTTAATGCTTCATATTGTTAAACAACACACCGGCTGGATCGAAGTTATTTGCGGCAGTATGTTCTCCGGCAAAACCGAAGAATTAATTCGCCGCCTGCGTCGTGCCGCCATTGCCCGGCAACGGGTTGAAATTTTTAAACCCAAAATAGACAACCGTTATAGCGAAAAAGAAATCGTTTCACACGATCAGCAAAAAATTAAATCCCACACCATTGAGAACCCGGAAGAAATTTTAACTTACGCTTTGGAAGCGCAGGTCGTTGGGATTGATGAAGCACAGTTTTTTGATGACTCGTTGGTTCATGTAAGCCAGACACTGGCCAATATGGGTAAACGGGTGATTATAGCCGGTCTGGACCAGGATTATCGCGGAAAGCCTTTTGATCCCATCCCGCAGTTACTGGCCATTGCAGAATACATAACCAAAACACATGCTATTTGCGTTGTGTGCGGCAATCCGGCAAACCATACGCAACGCACCAGCGATGATACGGGCCGGGTTGTAGTGGGAGCAGGTAATATTTATGAAGCTCGTTGCCGAAATTGTTTTGTTCCACCCAAAAAGGAGACGGAAGAAGAATGAAAGATATCGCATTCGGAATTTTTGGTTTAATCACACTTGTGGGAATTGCTTTTCTCTTTTCAGATAATAAAAAACATGTCCCCTGGATTCAGGTTTCAAAAGGTATTGGTCTGCAATTAATTTTTGCTGTTTTTGTAATTTTAACACCCTGGGGTGCTACTTTTTTTAATTGGATCGGCAGTTTTTTCGTAAAAGTAATCTCGTTTACCAATGATGGTTCGAAATTTGTATTTGGAATTTTAGCCGATCAGGCCGGATTTAACAAGGCCTTCCCCGAAGGCATGGCCGGCGCGGGATTTATCTTCGCTTTTCAGGTGTTGCCAACCATCATCTTTTTCTCGTCGCTCATGTCCGTTTTATATCATATCGGTTTTATGCAGAAAATCGTTCAGGGCATGGCCTGGGTAATGGCTAAAATCCTTAAAGTAAGCGGTGCCGAATCGATTTCTGTGGCCGCTAATGTGTTTATCGGTCAAACCGAAGCACCACTTGTGGTTCGGCCTTATGTGGAATCTATGACCAAATCGGAATTACTGACTTTAATGATAGGGGGCATGGCCACCATTGCCGGCGGCGTACTGGCCGCCTACGTTGGCCTGCTAGGTGGGGGCGATCCGGCCAAACAGCTTTTTTACGCTAAACATCTGCTATCCGCCAGTATCATGGCAGCGCCGGCTACCATGGTTATTGCCAAAATTTTAATCCCCGAACGCGAAAAATCCCTGACCATGGGAAAAGTAAAGGTTGAAATCGAACGCACGGCCTCCAACGTAATAGAAGCAGCCGCCACAGGCGCGGCCGACGGTTTAAAACTGGCCCTAAATGTTGCGGGCATGCTGCTGGCCTTTATTGCTCTGATCTCCATGACCGACTGGATTATCAGCGGTACGCTTACAGATTTAATTGGTTTGCACACAGCTTCCGGTGATCCGATTACGCTGGAACTGATTTTGGGGTATGTACTCAGCCCCATTGCCTGGATTATCGGTGTCCCCTGGCACGACGCCGTACAGGTAGGTTCTTTAATCGGTCAGAAATTAGTATTAAATGAATTCATTTCGTATCTGCATTTAGCACAAATTATCCCTACTGGCGCTTTAAGCGAAAAAGCGGTAATTATTTCGACGTACGCCCTGTGTGGGTTTGCAAATTTTTCATCCATTGCCATTCAGATTGGCGGCATCGGCGGCATTGCCCCCGGGCGGCGCAGTGATTTGGCCAAATACGGACTGCGTGCGGTTCTGGGCGGATCCTTGGCTACTTTTATGACCGCAACTATTGCCGGCGTATTAATTTCATTATAAGAGTATAATTATGATTAAAGGTTTTTTTAAATGGCTGGCCGGCGTACTGGCCGCTTTAGTGTTGCTTTTTATCATCGGATATATAGTAGTGATGATTCTTTCGGATTCAGAACCGGCGGTAGCGGATAATTCCTATCTCTCTATATCACTGTCCGGCGCAATCAGTGAATACCGCGCTCCGGACCCTTTGGAATCTGCTCTGGGAAAATCTGAGCTGGATATGAAAAAGGTGCGCGATGTACTGGAAAAAGCAGCCATTGATGAGCGCATTAATGGCGTGATTCTGCAAACCGAATATGTTCAGGTCGGTTTCGCGAAATTGCAGGAGCTGCGACATCTCATAAAAGTTTTCAAGCAGAGCGGTAAACCCATTTACGCTTTTTTAGGACCCGATTTGGCTTTTAGCCGTGATTACTATATTGCCAGCGCCTGCGACTCTATCTTTATGCCCCCTTCAGCTAATCTGTTTATTACCGGCATTGGCAGCGAAGTTACTTTTTACAAAGATTTTTTTAGCAAGATTGGCGTCCAGGCTGAATTTGTACATGTGGGCAGATACAAAAATGCTCCGGATACCTACACCCGGCAATCCATGTCCGGCCCGCATAAAGAAGTGCTGGACAACCTGCTCGATTACATGTACAACGATCTGGTAAGTACCATCGCTCAATCCAGAAATATGAACAAGGTGCAAGTGGACAACCTGATTAACAACATCAGCGGCTTTACCGGTCGGCAGGCTGTTAAAGCGGGTCTGGTAGACCGATGCGGCTTTGTGGAAGATTTTAAACAGCAACTCAGCCACTCCAACCGACCGCCTGTCCGCATTGATGCCCGCGACTATGCCGCCATCCCGGCCAGTTCTTTAAAAATTCGTAATAAATCACGTATTGCCGTAATCAATTGTGTTGGAGTGATTTCCGGCGGTGAAGACGGTCAGGAACCCTATTTCGGTAAAATGATGGGCGCTCAAACCGTTATTCGTAACTTAGAACGTTCCGCCAAATCCAAATCCATTAAAGCCATTATTCTGCGCATCGATAGTCCGGGTGGTTCGGCTACTGCATCGGAAGCTATCTGGCAGGCTATTCACAAAGCAGCCGAAAAGAAACCGGTTATCGCTTCTGTTTCCGATTATGGCGCCTCGGGCGGCTATTACATCAGCATGGCTGCAGATACCATGCTTGTAACTCCGGGCAGTTTAACCGGATCCATTGGTGTATTTGCCGGAAAATTTAATATCCAACAGCTCTATAACAAACTGAACATCAACAATGTGCATGTACAGCGCGGCGCCAACAGCACCCTCTTTTCCGTTACCAGGCCCTGGACCGATTCTGAAAAGAAACTCATGCAAAAACTGATTGAAGATTTTTATCGTGACTTCGTACAAAAAACCGCAGATGCCCGGGGCCTGTCCTTTAAGGCTGTAGACAAACTGGCTCAGGGTCGTGTTTGGACCGGAGAAGAAGCGGTTCGGAACGGTCTGTTTGATGCTAATGGCTTTTTTTACACGGCTGTGGATGCAGCTCGTAAAATGGCACACATTGATTCTTCGGAATCGGTACGTCTGGTTTACTATCCCAGAGAAAAATCTCTGCTTAATGAATTGATGAGCAGCGCTACCATCCTAATCCGGAGCGATGTAATGGATACATTGCGCCAGTATATCATGCAGATCCAAAACCGGCCGCTGGCTTTATTGCCGTTTACACTTTCGTGGAACTAATTTTAAGGGTACCATTGTGAACACAGATTTACAAAATGCATTAGCGCATATCCGCACCTTTACCACCTTACAACCCAGAGCAGGCATCATCCTGGGCAGCGGATTGGGCGCTTTTGCCGATACACTGGACAACAAAGTAAAAATTCCCACAGACGGCATTCCCCACTATCCTCAATCTACCGTAGAAGGACACGAAGGCTTTCTGGTATTTGGTGAACATAAAGGGGTTCCATTGCTGGCGGTTCAGGGACGTACACACTACTACGAAGGCTATCCCATTGCAGAGGTTACCTTTGTGGTGCGCATCATGCAGGCGTTGAATATCAAGATATTAATGGTTACCAATGCCGCAGGTGGTATTAATCCCCGTTTTAAACCCGGCGACCTGATGCTGATCACCGATCAGGTCAATTTTTTATTCAACAACCCCTTAATCGGTAAAAACGAATATGGTGGACTACGCTTCCCGGATATGTCTGACGCTTATTCCTCCGCTTATTTCGATCAAATTGAAACCCTAGCCCTAAAACGGAATGTTCCCCTACGCCGCGGCGTTTTATGGGTATCGAGCGGCCCCAGTTATGAAACCGCTTCCGAAGTCAAAATGATTCGTAAATTTGGTGGCCATGCAGCCAGCATGTCCACTGTGCCGGAAGTGGTTGTAGCCAAACAGGCCCAAATGGATGTGATAGGGATTTCCTGTATTACCAATTACGCCACAGGCGTAAGCGCGCAGCCCCTTTCGCACGAAGAGGTCACAGAAACGGCTGAGCTGGTTAAAGATAAATTTTTATCGCTGGTAACAGGAATTATTGAAGAAATTTTTACAACAATCTAATTTTTCTTCTTTTTTATTATTTATTTGCTTTTCCTGTGCGCACGAACATATTTTTATGATTATTGCCATCATATTTTATCTTGTTTTAACAGCAAGACATTCACCAAGGGCAGGAGGGCATCATGTCGAAAAAATTCCTACGAACATTTTTACCCGTTTTTTTAATTTTTCAGTATACTGTATCGGCTCAAACCATTCAAATTGATTTCAATATTTTGGATCAACAGAAACTAGAGACTCTTTACCTGGCAGATATTGACCTTTTACAGCAGGGCCTAACCGGAACAGCAGAATCGATTTTTGAAATTATTGTAAATGCGCCACCAGATCCCACAAGCCCGGGTTCAAATTATGAAAACTGCCGAATGCATATTGCCGTGAAAAAAGATGCCGATTTAATCGTTAGCTGGCAATCCGATCCATTTTTGATCCCAGCCAATCCCACGCCTTACCATTTATCCAATGAATTACTAATTGCCGGAAAATTTTTATTTGATGAAAACAACCCAGATACACGTATCCATTTTAACGAGACCCATATGGGTGACGAATTGGATAATTTACAAAACGATGTGCTCTCCAGCGGCAAATTACCAATTGGCGTATACACTTTGGAAATTGCTCTAAATTATACCTTTAATCAAATCAGCCATACCCAGGAAGAATTATTTCCTTTTATCCGGGCTACCAATCCAAGCTATATTCAACTCATTGCTCCTGGCAATACTGTCGGTTCCGCAGAACCGGCACCGGTTTATACGGAATTCCCAGTATTTCAATTTTCAGGGAACGGAGAAGCGTACCAGGTATTCGTCTTTGAAAAGCGAAACGAATTTCAAACATTAGACGACATCGTCCGCTCACAACCCAATTGGGAATCTGAACCGGGGCCTGAACTTTCATTGCAATACCCGCAGGATGGTTCTGCTATACCGTTACAACCCGGTAAGACCTATTTCTGGAAAGTAAATATGCTGGTAGAATCTTCAGCGGGACAGGAAAAAATCCCGAGTGAATTTTGGCAATTTAAAGTTGTAGATCCGGCCTCTTTGGGAAATAACCAGCAAATGCTATCTAAACAGGAAATCATGCGTTTTCTACAGGATTTGCTTGGTGATCGGGCCAATGCCATATCCCGTTCACTTGAAGATTACCAATTAAGCAGTATTAATTTGAACGGAACTACTATTTCTATCCAGGAATTATATCGTTTAATGGCACTCTACCGCGGCCATTCGGTAACAGTTTATGATGTTGTTTATGACGGTAACACACAATAGGAGCCCATTATGAAAAAGTTAAAATATATAATATTAACCCTGCTTAGCTTGTTTTTTCTTCAGGCAACTGTTTTGGCCGGTCCGGTCGCTATTGTGGTTAAAGCCCGCGGAACAGTACAAATGGTTTTTGGTTCTTCACCCAAAAAGATGACTGTAAGAGCAGGAACAAGGCTCTATTCCGGATCCAAAATCATCACTCAAAATCGTAGTTTCGCTGCTATTAAATTCCTGGACGATGGTAGCCTGGTTCGTATCCGGCCTAATTCCACCTGTACCGTGGAAGCGAAACGACAAAAAAGCAGTTTTTTTAAAAACATATTCCTCGAAGTAGGTACTCTTTTTAGTCAAATAGTTAAGCAAAAAGGAGTTTTCAGGATTACGACACCAACTTCAGTGGCTTCGGTAAAAGGGACTGCTTTCTGGACAAAACAGGAATTTAAAGGCGGTACGTATTATTATGGTGAAGAGGGTGTTGTAGAATTGAGCAATAAAAAAGGCTGGGCATTGTTACGTTCGGGAGAAACCGGATATGTTAGCTCACCGAATAGCAGACCGGTTGTTCGAAAAAGCAAAAAAGGGGAAAAGCCCGAATTAGATGAAGATAAGACGACTATCGATGAATTTGAGTTACAATTTCAAAATCAAAAAGGTGAAAGTAAGTCGCTTCGTTTTAAAGTGAAAAAACAAAAATAAGGATATGCATATGCGAATCCATACATCCCTTCCGTTTACTATTTTAATATTGTTAATGTTAGCTCAGGCCACTTTAGCCGTTCAGTTTTTTCATGATCCGCCCCCGCCGGCCCTGTTGGGTGAACCCGTGCATTTGGAACTCACCTACAGTGAAAACAGGCAACCAGTAAGTAATGTTTTTGTATTTTATCGTACAGAAGGTGAACACAATTACTTCTCCCTTCGAATGCATCAGGAAGGCTTGGTTCTGACAGTTGATATTCCTACATCCAAAATGGTTCCCGGTAATCTGGAATATTATTTCGCTTACCAGGATGCATATGGTGCTGTTAAATATTTACCCGAAGAGAATCCGGAGCAAAACCCGTTTCGGACGCGTATTTTACCGGCTAAAGAGCAGGACGCCACAACTGAAAAAAATATTTTTACGCCACTCTTGCTAAGTCCTTCTCCCGGAGAAGTCATTCCGTCCGATAATTTATTAATTGCCTTTTCTTTGCCTTTAGAACTCGAACATCCTGAACAACTTTCTTATAAATTATTTATTGATGGTGTAGATGTTTCCCGTCTGCTAAAAGCAGAAGAAAATTTATTGAGTTTCCAGCCTAATTCTATTCGTGGGGGTGTGCATAATGCCGAACTTAAGGTATTTAATTCCAATGGTCAGCTAATTGGAAAAAACCAGCTTAACTTCAGGATTAGCAGCGCCCCATCTTCTCAAAAAGCTTTCAGTTCTAACACACGCTTGTTTTTAGATAACCGTTATCGAAACCTGCAAAATAAAGCTGAAAATTATTTTAGAGGCGGTCTGGATTTTGGTGGTAGTTACCAACGGTTGGATTTCCGCGCCCGTGCTTTGGTCAGTTCGGAAGAAGAAGAGGACCGGCAACCTATTAATCAGTTTGGCGCCCGTTTAATCTATAATTTTAATCCTCAAAATAATATCTATTTAAAAGGTGGTGATTTTACAACCAATTACGATCCCTTATCTTTTTGGGAAAAACGAATCCGTGGTATTGGCGCCGGATTTAATACATCCTACTTTAACTTTGATTTTAGTTACGGGCAAAGCTTACGCTCTGTAGAGGGTGTAACCGACAGTTCCGGCAGAATTATTCGGTATGGTACATACACACAAAATTTTATGAGCTTTAAACCTCAGTTTAATTTTGGTCAATATTTTAATCTGGCATTCAATCTCATCAATTCCAAAGATGATCAGAAATCTATTCAATACGGTCTTAATCCCAAAGAAGCGCTTGTAGTAGGTAGCTCCTTCCAATTAAAGTTAGATAAAAAACGCATTTTATTTAAAGGCAGCTTTCAGGCCAGCATGAAAAATGAAGACGCTAGTGGTTCTATTGATTTTGACAGCCTTGCTACCCAATACGGCTTATCTGAATCAGAAAAAGATCAGGCCCGAAGTTATGTGGACTTGTTAGATAAGACCGGCTTTTTAACCCTTTCCCAGGGATTATCTCCGCTACCGAGCCTGGGTATGCAATTCGAAGGTCGTATAAATTATTTTGGTCACTCTCTGCGAGCAATATACAAAAAGGTGGATGGCGAATTCGCGACACCAGGCAATCTCTATCTGCAAAAAGATGTGGCCGGCTATTTTATTAATGATAATATTAGAATGCTGAATAACCAGGTGCTCTTAAATTTATACTTTAATGCTTACGATGAAAATCTGGATAATAAGGATATTCGTACAGGTAATACAGCTATTGGCGGTTCTATTTCCTATTTTCCATTTCAAAATTTACCAAATATTTCACTTACATACGGCACCATTCGCAGGGAAAACGATCTGGGACGTCAGGGAATTAATCCCGATTCTACCATATACCGTATTGAAGACAATCGACTGGAACGGTACGGGTTTTCATCAAGCTACAACCTGGACACCGGAAGCCTTCGCAATACGCTGTCCTTTAGCGCTTCCAAATTCCACCGTACAGATGCTGTGTATGACCAAAATCAGTCCGATTTCACGGTCTTTTCATTAGGACTGCGTACCCGCTTTGGTTTCCCCCTAACGACGCGATTTAATTATACTCAGTCCGGTTCCGATTTTGGTGCAGGAGTTTCTCAACAGGAATCAACTATTAAAAAATTCCAATTAGGAGTCGATTATTTACTAAAACATGTCTTAGCAGGAAGTGACCTAAAACCCTTTTTCCGTATGAGTTTTCAAAATATTAGTAACAGCTATAATAGTGCTGTTCCTGAATATAAACGTCAAAACTATGTTGGCGGGTTTTACTTGCGCAATAACAAGTTCGGAACCCTGTCTCTGCGTTATGATTACATAGATTACGGAGTCTTATATAATTGGAAAGACACCATTTTAAGTACGCGATATGAAGTAATGTTTTAAGGTTCAGCATGAAATTAGAAAAACCAAAATCTAAACCGTTCGTTATAGCGCTCATTGCTCTGGGCGCTTTTGCCTTTGCTTTTATATTTAGTTATGTCTCTATCTTTGTCAATTTAGAATTGAAGATGGTAGATGCACGTTTTAGTTTGCGCGGCCCGTTAGAAATGGAAGATTCTCCTGTTGTAATTATTTCCATCGACGACCAATCCGATGAATCTACCCCCGATCGCTGGCCCTGGCCACGCTCTTACTACGCCCATGTGATTGAAAATTTAGAAGAAGCAGGTGCAAAAGTAATTGGCATCGATGTGATGCTGGATCAAAGTGATGAAAGCAACCCGGCCTCGGATGACTATCTGGCAAAGGTCCTAAAAAAATACGACAATATTGTACTAACCGGTAAACTGGTTCGAACCTCCGTGAACTATTCTTACAACACACTCATTCCGCCTTATCAAAAGTTCACACAAGCGAACAGCCATTGGGGTCTGGTTACCTTGGAATCAGATCAGGATGGCTTCTATCGGCGCTATCCCTTAGGTCAAACTTACAGCGATTCCCTTCTGCCTTCCTTTGCAGCGGAAATTTTACGTCTGTACAAAAACGGGACAACAGGCACCCCCCTATGGGAAGATATGGATTATTTTCATCTCGGTACATTACAAATTCCCAAATTTGATGCAAGCAGTATGCTTGTAAATTATGTAGGGCCGGCATTCAGCTTTCCCTATTATTCATTTGACAATATTCTGGACGACAAAGATTTTGATTTACGTGAAGACTATGACATGGACACCTTTGACTCACAGGGTGATTCTACGGTTGGGCTTCCGCCGGGACTAAAATACAGCGGTTTGTTAAAAGATAAAATCGTTCTTATCGGCGCGACCATGCACGAATTGCATGATAACTTCCCCACTCCTTTTCTTGAGCACCATAATGCTTCGGGCCAAAACGTGTTAACCGAAATGCCCGGAGTGGAAATACACGCTAATGCCATTCGAACGATTTTAGATGCTGATTACATAACAACTCTTTCCATACCTATTATTCTGTTTGTTTTACTCCTATTAATTGGACTTGTCTTATTAATCAGCCGAAAACTAAGTACCACCTGGGGCGTGCTGATCCTACTTGTATTAATAGCAGCTTATCTGTTTCTATCCGCAATTTCCTTTAACAACCGAAACCTATTATTACCGGTTACAGCACCGCTACTCGCCATTTTATTCAGCTATATTGGCTTTACTGTTTATAACTATTTCTTGGCCCAAAAAGAGAAAAAGATGCTGCGCGGAGCCTTTGCCTATTATGTTCCGGATTCGGTTATTCAGGATATTCTAAATAATCCGGATAAATTAAGCCTGGGAGGAGAGGAACGGGTTATTTCCGTTATGTTTACCGATGTAGCCGGGTTTACCACAATATCCGAAGCTCTGAAACCGCGGGAATTAGTTGGCCTTTTAAATGAATATTTAACCGAAATGACCGATATTGTGCTAAAGCATCAGGGTATTATCGACAAATACGAAGGGGACGCCATTATGGCTGAATTCGGTGTTCCGGTACCCATCGAAAATCATGCCCGGGCTGCCTGTAACACAGCAATTGAAATGCAAAGCAAATTACATCACTTACGGAAGCAATGGGCTAAACGCGGTGTACCCGAGTTGCGCGCCCGTATTGGGATAAACTCCGGTGAAGTAATTGTGGGTAATATGGGTTCACGAGATGTATTTGATTATACAGTAATGGGTGACCATGTAAACCTGGGTTCTCGTCTGGAAGGCGCCAATAAATTCTTTGGTACTTCTATTATGATTTCTCAATATACATACGAATTGATTAAAGATGACTTTTTAACACGTCCTTTGGACTTAATTCGCGTTAAAGGAAAGAAAAAACCTATCGAAGTGTACGAATTAATTGCAGACATTAAAACAAAATTTACCGATGATTTTATTAAATTAATTGAGCTGTATACACGGGGAGTGGCTGCCTACCGTAACCGCAAATGGACTGATGCTGCTGATATTTTTAAATATTGCCTTAAATTATTTCCGGATGACAAACCATCTCAGATTTATTATGAGCGTTGTTTTGCCTACAAGGCGAATCCGCCGGCAGATGATTGGGATGGCGTAACAACGATGACCGAGAAATAAAAAAGGCCGTCCGGATAACCGGACGGCCTTTTGTAGAATACGCAGATAATTAAGCTACTACGGCCAAAATATCGCCACGTTGTACAATCAAATATTCTTTATCGTCAATTTTTAATTCATCACCAGAATATTTAGAATAAATAATAGTATCGCCAACTTTGATGTGCTCCTGCAAGTCTTCATCCGTCCCTACAGCAATCACTTTAGCCATACGCGGTTTTTCTTTTGCGGTTTCAGGAATAATGATGGACCCAACCTTTTCTTCTTCCTCAACCTGTTCCACCAGTACACGATCATCCAAAGGCTTGATGTTCATTTTTTCCTCCTTATTTTATACCTAATAATTTATTGATTTTTGGTTTATCGAATCCGACAATAGGCCGGTTATTGATTAATATTACCGGAACACCTGTCTGTCCGGTTCGTCGCTGCATATCTGCCGCAGCTCGTTGATCACGGGAAACATCCACGTCCCGAAATTTAATTTTCTTTTCACGGAAATACCGTTTAGCCGCATTGCAGAAAGAACAGGTAGGCGTCGAAAAAACAATTATTTTCGGCTGTGGAACAACACTCACAAAGAACCTCCTTGGTATCAGTTTTTTTCATTTGCTTTTTAACTCAGTATTTGATGAATAAACCCACCAAAAAGATACAGCCGTCGCCTTAAATTCAGCTTTTAAATTTAGGACTTTCGAACATTAAAAGCAAACAGCCCGGTAATGAATTTATTTTGTTAAAAAGGCAAAATATCTTTATTTTAATTTTTTTTGTAACGACCACACAGGAGCCTGCATGGAAGCTTTTATTAAAGCCATTATTTTGGGCCTCATTCAGGGCCTAACTGAATTTTTACCAGTGTCTAGTTCCGGACACCTTGTTTTGTTTTCCAATTTTATGCAATTTGAACAAAGCGGTATCGCTTTTGATGTTTTTGTACATATAGGAACTCTATTTTCTGTTTTAATCGCTTTTCGTAAAGAACTGACCCAAATGATTATTGCGCCTTTTGTTATCTGGCTTCAAAAAAAGGAAGACAAAGAACTCAAGGAATTTTTAAGCTGGGATCTTTATGTGGTAGTGGCCACTATTCCGGCTGTTATTATAGGTTTGTTTTTTAAAGATGCCATTGAACACGCATTCACCAGTATTTTATTAGTGTACAGCATGCTTATGGTAACCGGCCTGCTCATGTTCTTAACCCGATTTTTAAAAGAACGAAACACTCCGCTTGGATACACCAATAGTTTTATTATAGGAATTGCACAAGCCTTTGCTATTTTACCCGGTATATCCCGCAGCGGTAGTACCATTTTTACAGGACTGGCTTTTGGAATTGACCGGGTGAAAGCAGCCAAATTTTCATTCATTATGTCCATTCCTGCTATTTTAGGCGCCGCTGTACTGCAGTTAAAAGACCTGGCTGCTGCGCCTCCCACATTTCATGAAAGTATGATTTATCTTGTTGGCGGAATTATGTCTGCCTTAACAGGCTACCTTGCTATTGTCTGGCTGATTAAAATTGTTCGTCGTGGAAAACTGGAATGGTTTGGTTACTACTGTTTTACCGTAGGTCTTATTGGTCTCCTCTGGTCTTTATTTTAGGGAAATAGCGGGTAGATTTTAATTTTTGGGATTTAGGAATTTAAGGTAAAACCGTATGGTACATAAAAAAGATCTGTTCAGCTCACGCTTTGGTCTGTTGGCCGCCGCCATAGGAATGGCTATTGGAGCGGGCAACATCTGGAGGTTTCCCCGCCTGGCCGGACAATACGGTGGTACTTTTTTGATTCCCTGGTTAATATTTTTATTGTCCTGGTCCATCCCCCTGTTGATTGTAGAATTCGCCATGGGTAAAAAAACACGCAGAGGAACCATTGGCGCTTTTGCGGAAGCCATGGGTAAGTCCTATGCCTGGATGGGCTGGTTTGTGGGACTGTGCACAACAGCCATCCTCTTCTATTATTCCGTGGTAACAGGCTGGAGCCTAAAATATTTTTTTCTGGCCTTAAACCAAAATTTACTAACAACAGATACCAAATCTTTTTGGGATAGTTATTCCTCTTCCATTACGCAGCCCCTGCTTTTCCATTTTCTTTCTATTTTTTTGGGTTCTGTTATAATTTACAAAGGTATTACCAAAGGAATCGAAAAATTTTCAAAAATTGTGGTGCCTTTACTGTTCGTTTTGCTCATCTTCACAGCTATTCGCGCCATAACCCTTCCGGGCGCAGAAACAGGTATCCGTTATTTTTTTACCATCCGCCCGGAAGCCTTTCTTAACTATAAACTGTGGCTAGATGCCCTTTCACAATCCGCATGGTCCACGGGCGCGGGTTGGGGCTTATTACTCACATATGCCATATACGCCCGTAAAGACGAACCGATTACCAGCAATTCATTTTTAGCCGGACTCGGCAACAACCTCGCTTCCGTCATTGCGGGGCTGGCCATTATCCCTACACTTTTCGCACTAAGCGGAACTCAGGCTGCTCACACGGCACTAAGTTCCGGCAATCAGGGCTTGGCTTTTATTGCCATTCCCCAGGTTTTTTCAAAAATGACGGGCGGCAACTGGTTTGCTATGATCTTCTTTTTGGCCCTCTTTTTTGCTGCCCTTTCCAGTTTGATTTCCATGATCGAATTGGCTGCCCGACTGCTAATCGATTTTGGTTTAAGCCGGAAAAAAGCGGTGGTCATCATTGGTACGCTTACTGCGCTTTTAGGGGCGCCCTCTGCAATTTCACTGGATTTTTTCAACAACCAGGATTGGGCATGGGGTCTCGGTTTGATTGTAAGCGGACTCTTTTTTGTACTGGTTGTACTTAAAATAGGTGTTAATTCTTTTATTAACGATTGGCTAAGTCCACGTAAAAACAGGCAACTTTACATTCGACTTTTTCGTATCCTGTTTTATGGCGTCATTCCACTGGAATTTGTGTTGATGTTAGGTTGGTGGCTATACCAGTCCGTTTCCTGGTACCCAAATACCTGGTGGAATCCCTTCGAAACCTTTAGCCTCGGCACAGCGCTTTTACAATGGCTCATACTGATCGTTGCCGGTTTGGCTTTAAATTCTAAATTTAATAAAGCGTTGAAATAACATGGAAAAACGTTCTCCTGCAGCTGCAATAGAGCAAATCAAAAACAACCAGGCACTTCCTGTCTATTTCTGTATCGGAAATGAGAAATTTTTTCAGGATCAGTTTATACAAGCAGCCATCGAAACCATATTTCCGGAGCGGGCATCACGAGACCTGAATTTACATATACTATATGGAACAGAAAATACCTTGTCCGAATTATTATCCGCCTGCTTATCATACCCTATGCTTTCAGACCGTAAACTGGTTATTGTACGTGATTTTGATAAAATGAAACTCAGCGATCCGGATGCTTTGCAAAAATATGTGGATAATCCACAAATTTCTACCACTTTGGTTCTTGTTTCTGCTGAAAAAGGCCGGCAAAAAATTTACGATTATATCAGTAAACATGCCCAAACCGTAGATTGCAGTCCGATCCCGGAGTACAAAGTAGTTGACTGGCTTAGTGCACATTTCCGCACATATGGCCGCTCCGTCACACCACAGGCCGCCCAATTTTTAGTGAACCATATCGGACCAAACTTGTTGGGACTGGATCAGGAAATCAATAAAATCATTTCTTTTAAAAATGACAATTCCACCATCAGTATAGAAGATTTGGAAGCAACAACCGGTATTTCTCGCGAAGCAAATATCTTTGCTCTACAAAAGGCACTTTCGAGAAGGCAATTACCAGCAAGCCTGGGCATAGCCCGCCATTTGCTTGAAAGCGGTGTGGATATTTCGGCCATAAACGCCATTCTGTTTGCTTTTTTTCGTAAAACAGCACAAGTGGTCTATTTAAAACAACGTGGTTTACAGCGAAGAGATATCGCCTCACAGCTCAAGCTTCATGATTTTCAACTTAAAGAAATGTATGAATGTTCCAGCCATTTTAATCTCTCTCAGCTACGGGGCATTATTGCACTACTACACCAATCGGATCGGGCAGCCAAAACCTCAGCCTCTTCTAAAGAAGCGACCAGCCAAATGCTTTGCTATCAAATTTGCAGAATTTGAATATTTTAACTACTTTTTTTGAAATAATTGGGAACCAAATGAACTCCACTGTGTATAAATAGGCGATTTTAAAAATTATGACGTCCGTAATTGAGAACATTCAGCAAGGTCAGACAGTAACAGACGAACAGCTCATTGCCAGGTTTCAGCAAGGTGATAATTATGCCTTCGATCTTTTGGTAAAACGATACAAAGATCCATTACTCAATTTCGTGTTTCGGTTTTTAGGAAACACGACCGAAGCAGAAGACGTTGTTCAGGAAACTTTTTTACGGCTGTTTAAAAATAAACACTACTATAAGGAGATTGCTAAGTTTTCTACCTGGATTTATACAATCGCCGGGAATTTGGCTAAAACCGAATTACGGAAAAGAAAACGAAAAAAATTCTTTTCCATTCATCAGCACGCTCCGGAAGACAGGGATTTTGAACTCCCCGATAAAGAAGCAACTCCCGATGAAGTAACTGATTCTCAAATAACGGATCAAATAATTCAGGAAGCTATTAACAAGTTATCTCCCAAGTTTAAAGAAGTGATTATTTTACGCGATATTCAGGGTTTTTCTTATGAAGAAATATCCGAAATCATTAATGTTCCCTTAGGAACCATAAAATCACGCGTAAACCGCGCCCGGCTTAAGTTACAGGATGATTTAAAATCCTTAATGCCGGTTAATCAGTAAACAGGTTAAACTTAGGAAAGAAGGCTTATGATTTCTTGTGACTATGCGAAACAGCAATTTTCTGCTTATCTGGACAATGGACTAAGCGCAGCAGAACAGACAGAGCTGGAATATCATCTGTCAAATTGTAAAACCTGTAGTAGTGAATATGCTCAAATTGTATTTTTACACCAACGCTTGCACAATCTTACTACAGTCAACACATCTCCGCAGTTTGATCAGATACTACGTACACGAATTATGCATGATAACTCTGTAAATGGCAACAGTCGATTTATACTAAAGAATTTATACCTTGGCATTGCCGGAGTAACAACCCTGGCAGCTGTTACTTTTTTCACACTCACAACAATTAATGAACCCTCCGTTAATAGCCCCGGCATCTCTGTCCACAACGCTCAAACGGTCTCTTCATCCAATAGATCATTGCACCAGGTCGATGCACAGCCAAAACTTGCCAGCGATACTCAAGAGCAAGATTCATTAAAGCTTCCCACCAAACCGGTCGATCAGAGCAAAATACATCTTGTAGGACAGGATCAGAAATAGCCTCCCGCTTACTGATTCCACCAGGATGTATGGGGTGTTTAAAATTTGTTTTTATACCACTTTTTGATTACCTTTCATGATTTATCAGGGATAATGCGTCTGTGTACAAGCTAATCGCACTTTACCTACTTGCCATTGTTGGCATTTTCATAGAACCCGACTTTTTGGGTTCTGTAGGAAATGTTCTGCTTAAGCTCTTGATCTTAGGCGGAATTTCATATTTGATA
>JANTHG010000010.1 GCA_024762535.1 Calditrichaceae bacterium | reverse complement strand
TTTTTCATTACAATGGCAAAATTTTTTAAGGTATCTGTGTAACAAAACAGGTAGGTGCCCAATGCTATTACGGTATCGCCTGCTGTGTTGATGTATCCGCAAGCACCCGGAGCACTTGTTTCGTCAGAATGAATTTTTATGAGATACGTGTCTTGGACCTGCCGGCTGCAGAAGGTTACTGAAACAAGGATGAGTACAAATAATATCAAAGGATAACGATGTTTTCTTTGATGCATGATTCAGCTCCATTATAAATAGATGTTTAAATTACCGTGTGCGTTTGAAAATTAACACAAGCGTCAGCAGAATGAAATTTGCTCCAAAGGCAAAAAGCAGCCAGTTAAAATCAACTGGTCGATATTGTGCAAGCGCATTCCAAAGATGTTGGTTATGGCTTACGTCGCTTATTCCGGACAGAGATATTTCACGGAGAATAATGCCGGAATAGTCGCGCATAAACGTAAATAAAATTACTAAGCAGCCGGTGATCAATAAAGCCCATTCGGACAGGGTTATTTTTAACGAATGGCCGCTGTTTTGAACATAGAGGATAAGGAAGGCGAATAAAATCATTATTAATGAACAGATGACCGGAGCCAAAACCGGCCCAATCCAGGGAACGGGAATCAGAAAAAGCACATCCCATGTGAGAAGAGAAGGCGGCCAGTCCAAAAGAAGTTTTAGCCACAGATAGTAAAAGATATCCCAGATGGCAAAGGTGTATAAAAAACCGGCCAGTTTTTGAAGCGGATTTTTGCCGGCAAGTAGCCCAATGGCTACCAGCATAACGATGGTTGCTGCCTCCCGTAGCCATTCCAGAGAAACCATGTAGGGTGATAGCAGCGTTAGTGGAAAATCAAAACCACGGGGATAATATAACTGCCTGAGATAAACAACAACGATGGCTTCGAGAGCGGCCATGGCGATTGCAAATACTCCAAGTATTAAAAGCCTCATCCCCGGCTCGGCAAAAGGTGACTTTAAGTCGGTTTTTCCCAAAGCGCACTCCCCTTTCATAATACAGAAGGAGTTAAACGGTACGGATTGAATATAGTGTGTGCACCGGCCTTGTTCAAGGAACAAAAGCACCGGATATACCGGCTTTTTGCTTTCCTGCTCGAAACGCACTAAAATAATGCGTATATTGAACTAACAATAGTAATCGGGATACACATGAATCTACAACAAGCCTTACAAACCCATTTCGGCCATTCGTCCTTTCGCGGCCGGCAGGAAGAGATTTTAAAAACAGTTTTAAATGGCCGGCATGTACTGGCGCTGATGCCCACCGGCTCAGGTAAATCCATTCTCTACCAGCTTCCCGCTCTGCTGCTGGATGATTTAACTCTGGTAATTTCACCGCTTATCGCTCTGATGAAGGATCAGGTAGACCAGTTGCAAAAAAAGAAGATAGACGCCGCCTTTATCAATTCTACTTTAACAAAAGAAGAACGTGAACGTCGCTACCGTAATGTGGCAGAGGGGAAATACAAGCTGCTGTTTGTTACGCCGGAGCGCTTCCGCAAACAAGAATTCATCGAGGTTTTATCCAAACGTACAATTAGTTTGTTGGCCGTGGACGAAGCGCATTGCATCAGCGAATGGGGACATGATTTCCGTCCCGATTACACACGTCTCGCAGAGTTTCGCCAAATAATGCATCAGCCGCTAACCATTGCACTCACCGCCACAGCCACGCCGGATGTGCAGCAGGATATTATCCGGCAATTGGGGCTGCAGCCGCAGGAAGTAACGGTTTTTAACGAAGGCATCAATCGTCCCAACCTCTTTTTGGAAGTACGGGATGTGTGGGGTGAAGATGAAAAGCTGGCAGCTATTCAGGAATTGCTGAAGGCTTATCCGGGCAGCGGTATCATCTATTTTTCTTTGATAAAGAGTCTGGAATCCATGAGCGCCCTGATGCAAACCAAAGGCATTCCCCACCTCGTTTACCACGGCAAACTGGAAAACCGGGAACGCAAACAGGTGCAAAATCAATTTATGGAGGGGAAGAATCAGCTGGTGCTGGCGACCAATGCCTTTGGTATGGGCATCGATAAAGAAGATATCCGCTTTGTGATTCATGCTGAAATTCCCGGTTCTTTGGAATCCTATTATCAGGAAATCGGACGCGCCGGACGGGATGGCAAGCCTTCGGCCTGTGTGTTGTTATATGACGAACAGGATTTGAATATCCAGATGGAATTTATTAAATGGAACAACCCTACGGCTGAATTTTACCATCGCGCTTACAATTTGCTGCTTTCGGAAGGGGAACGGGTGAATGCTGAGGGAATGGATTATTTTAAGGAACAGCTCACCTTTAAAAATCGCAGGGATTTCCGTGCGGAAACCGTACTTTCCCTTTTAGACCGTTGGGCTGTGGTGGAAGGCAGCATAGAAAACAAAAATATCCGGGTGGTTCGTTCCCTGCCCGAGCATTTAACCGAAGATTCGTTTCTGGAACAAAAGCTGAAAAACGAGCAGATGAAGCTCTACAAAATGATGCAGTACGCCAAATTAGACACCTGCCGAAAGGCTTTTATTCATGAATATTTTGGCGTAGATCACCCGGCAACCTGCGGGGCTTGCGATAATGACGAAGACAAAGAGAAATAAGAATTACACTAAAAATAATTTGTACCTGAATGGAGCGATTGTTGATATAACCCCAACCCCTTATCGTCATTGCGAATCCCGTGTGAGCGGGATGAAGCAATCCCACAGGGGGGCACCACGTTACTATCGCTCAATCCCCCCTTAGAAAAGGGGGTTAGGGGGTTGTAAAATCTGTACAATGCAATTTGTCCATTAACCCCCCCCCCTTAGTCCCCCCTTGACAGGGGGGACGTTATGCCAGCAACCAGAACAGCGGTCGCAAGAGTGAAGCAATCCCTCTGAAAATCGTCCCATCGCTGTCGCGATTCGTGATGACGAGGGATTCGCTCAATTTAAGTTGTGAGTGATGTTTTAACGCTGTTCAAACACGAAAACAACATCCTGTTGGTTCACAAAAAAGGCTACATAATTTGTGTAACGGAGCGCTCATGAAATCTTTTATTTGGATATTGTTCGTTCTTCTTCCAATGTTGGTTTTTTCACAATCGCTGGACGCAAGCCAGGATCCGCCATCGGTACAGTGGAAAACCATTGCTACCAAACACTTCGATTTAATCTTTCCCGATTCTATCCGACAGCAGGCCTTGCATTTGGCCAATCGTTTGGAAGTGGTGTATCCGGCGGAGCAAAAAACAATGCCTGCGCCCTTTAGCCGACTGCCGCTTTTACTGAGCACCAACAGTGTGATTGCCAACGGTTATGTAACTATGGCACCCTTGCGCAGCGAATTTTACGGCACGCCTTTTTTAACCGGCTCGGATGACGGAAGCTGGTATGCCCTGCTGGCCTCGCACGAAATGCGGCATGTGGCCCAGTATCGCCGTTTGTCCCAGAGCGGACTTAACCGTTATTTTTGGGGACTGGTAGCCGGCGAGCTGGGGCCGCTGCTGGTGAGTTCAGCTCTGATTCCACGCTGGTTCTGGGAAGGGGACGCCGTATTCATGGAAACCGCTCTCAGTAAAGGCGGACGCGGACGCAAAGCGGATTTTGATATGGAAATCCGTGCACTGGAACTTAGCGGTAAGCGTTATTCCTATTATACCACCCTGTTCGGTTCCTACAAAGACTATGTGCCCAATCCCTATCCCTACGGCTTTTTACAGGTCAGCTACGCGCGGAAATATTTTTACCCGCGAGTTTGGGCCGATATCCTGCGGCGCAGCACCTTTCTTTCCTTTTTCCCTTTTGCTTTTTCCGCTTCGGTGCGTGGCATAACAGGCATCAACGCGCCAACGCTTTACGAGCGCACGCTCAATGAATACGATTCCTTGTGGACGGCTCAGGTAGACAGCCTGCCGGAAACGCCCTTACAAATGCTTTCGCCGCAATCCTTAGACGATTACACCAATTACTCCTACCCACAGCAGACAGATAGCGGGTATGTGGTTCTAAAAAGCGGCATTGCCGATGCACCTTCTCTGACGTTGTTAACCAAAACCGGTACCGAAAAGGATCTTAAAGAGATTGTACCGATGGACCGCATTTCGGTGCGCGATTCCCTGATTTGTTGGGCCGAATACCGGGCACAGTGGCGCTGGGGCAAACAAAATTATTCGGATATCCTGGTGTACAATCTTAATACCGCTCAAACCAAACGGCTAACCCGGCATGGTAAATTTTTTACGCCTGTACTTTCGGCCGATGGCCGGCAGATTGCAGCGGTGGAATTTACGGTCAGTCGGAAAACCCGATTGGTTATCCTTAATACTAAGGATGGTAAGGTAGTGCAGCGCTTCTCCATTCCGGAGGGCTTTCGGATTAAGACGCCTTCCTGGTCTGCTGATGGGGAAAAAATCGTTTTTACCCGTCAATCAGCGGAAGGCAAAGCTTTAACGGTGCTCAATGTAAAAAGCGGAACCATGCGCGACGTGTTGCCGGCCAACTGGCTGGGTATGATGACACCGGTTTTCTGGAAGGACTATGTGCTGTTTAGCTCCGGCTATTCCGGTATTTACAGTATTTACGCGTTACATCCTTCCTCCGGCCATGTTTTTCAGGTAACCTCCCGACCCTTTGGCGCCTTCAATCCTGCCATCAGTCTAAACGGAGACAGTTTACTCTTTAATGACTATGCGGCACTGGGCTTTCGGGCGGCCAAAATGGGACTGAATCCCGATAGATGGAAAGACCTGGAACAGGTGAAAGACCGCAGCATTGCCTTTAGCGATTCCTTTGTACAACAGGAACAGGGACAAGAAATTCTGAGTGATGACCACGTGCCGCACATCGAATATCCTGTTAAGGATTACCATCCCTTCCGGCATCTGTTTCACTTTCATAGCTGGCTGATTTCACCAGATTCGCTGAACACAGGCGTCATCGTTTTATCGAATAATGTGTTAAATACAGCAGCTGCTAGCGCAGGACTTTTTTACAATCAACAGGAAAAGCAATTAGGGTATCAGGCCGGTTTTTCGTATGGCGGCTGGTATCCCATTGTGGAAGTTGGCGCGCAGCGTTTGTACCGTTCCGCACAATATAAAACAACTTCCGGTGGTTCAGTTACGGACAGTTGGGCGGAAAATATGTTGACGGCCGCCGTACATCTTCCTTTCAATTTTTCTACCGGCAGTTGCCGGCGTCAGCTGCAATTATCCGTTGCGGTACAGAGCATTCAGGTAGAGAATCGCCGTATTCCGCTGTACTTTGAAGTCAATAACGGTTCCTTTTATCCTTTGCGCTATGCATTATCCTTTGCAAGAGTGTGGGCCTATGCCTTAAAAGATGTACGCCGGCAATGGGCACAGATAGCAGAAGCGTTGTTTGAGCACACACCCTTTTCCGGAGATTACACAGGCGCGCATTTTTGGGGTAGAGCGCGGCTCTATTTCCCGGGTCTTTTTAAACATCACAGTTTCCGGATTACCCTGGGGTACGAATGGCAACATCCGCTGAATTACCGCTTCCCCTCTTATTTGCCCTTTCCGCGCGGATATTCCTTTAGCTTCCATAAACAGTCCGCTCTTTTTAGCGCCGATTATGCATTGCCCCTCTTCTATCCGGACTGGAACCTTAGCGCCTGGTTCTATTTGAAACGCGTAAGAGCCAATCTCTTTTACGATGCGGGAAAAGTGTTTGGGGAGTCGGGTCGAACCTATCGGCAGTCGGCCGGAATGGAGATACTGTTCGACCATTTCTGGTTTTCATTTCCTGTAGAATTGGAAATGGGCTACCGTTTTTCCTATCCTTTTGTGCAGAAAAAAGCGCGACACGAATTTATTTTTTCGCTTCCTCTGGATTAACTGTGGCCTCGTCGGGTGCCATGATATTGTAGGCCAGTGTCAGTAAAATACCAAACAAAGCAGCGGAAATACCGAAAATAAGATTAATGTAAGGCGGCGCTGTGAGTGCCAGGCGAATAACCACGGTAGTCAGCGCAAAACCGGAATTACGGAACAGGGTAAAATAATTGTAATTATAGCGCAACGAAATCAGTACAACCAGGATATCTGAAAAAATTAATATCGTGTAAAAAATAGCGAAAAAGTCAAACGTTGGAAGGCCGTCAAACAAATCCCACAAGTACACAACACCGATAGCTGTGAATACGAATAGCAGAATAAGCGCCAACGCTTTTTTGGAAAGGATAAAGCGGTTTTTTTCTTGCTCGTCACAAATAACAGGCTGGTGTTTTTGCAGTTTGTAGTAAAAACCCAGAATGATAAAAATAACCAGTGCGCCCACTGCATCCGCCAAAATATGGTAAATGGGCTCGGATAATTTCGTCCAGTGAATGGGTTCCGTAAAGTGGACAAATTCCTTAAACGTGGAGCGCAGTAATATCAACGATAAAATTTCGAATTGCTTGCCAACGGATTCGGATACGGAATGCACCAGACTGAATACGAGTGCGATCACTTCGATAATAAGCAGTAAATTGAAAACAAATCCCACCGCATGAAAATGATTCACCGGCAGCTTATGTGCTACAGAAGCCGGCAGCCATCCCTGACGATTCAGTTCGATAAGAACCAAAGCGGCAAGAAAAGCAAAGACCAGCGTGTAGCCCACCCGGGCGTGCATTTTTTCTGATTCCCACCAGGATTCCAGGCGGTCAAAGCTGTTATCCACAAACGAGAAGGTGCGTTCCTTCATCAGAAGGTCCTGTATTAAGTAGCGATTTACCAATCCTATTTTAAGCGATAAAGTTTGCAAATGCAAGCAGAGGATGCAAAGCTATCGGCTTTAAACAAGGCTGTTTAATATTAGTTTTGGGTTTAGCCCCATCGAAAACGATGGGGCTAACAGGCCATTTGCTACAAATTATGATATAGCAAACACAAAATGAGAAAAAACAAAACTATAAATATACCTATTGGATGTATTCAAAAATATTCCTTAGTCATCCCGTGTACTCTGTATGCTGTCCTGCAATCGTAATAAAGTGTTTGCAAGATGCTGGCAAGTCCGTTAACTTACCAAATTCAATCTATTTAACCATAGGAGACCCAATGAAATCGATTCAACTTATTCTAACGCTTTTGTTTCTTTCTTTACTCTTTTCCTGCACACCAAAACAGGCAAAAATACCTCAGGCCAAACCCGATTATTCCGAATGGACGCTTCCCGTTGATTCATTGGTACACAAGGGAACGCTTAAAAACGGGTTAACCTATTATATTCGCCACAATGCCAAGCCAGAAAAACGGGTAGAACTGCGCCTCGTGGTTAAAGCCGGTTCTGTGCTGGAAACCGATGACCAGCAGGGTCTGGCTCATCTTTGCGAGCACATGGCCTTTAACGGCTCGGAACATTTCCATAAACAGGCGCTGGTTAATTTTCTGGAATCCGTTGGCATGCGTTTTGGCGCGGATTTAAATGCTTACACCAGCTTCGATGAAACCGTGTACATGCTGCAAATTCCCACCGATGATGAAGAAGTTTTAGACAAGGGTTTTTATGTGCTAGAAGACTGGGCCGCGCATGTAACTTATGATGATGAAGAAATCGACAAAGAACGCGGTGTGGTGATTGAAGAATGGCGTTTGGGACGCGGCGCACAGCAGCGTATGCTGGATAAACAATTGCCAATCATTCTTAAAGACTCCCGTTACGCTCAGCGATTGCCTATCGGACAAAAAGCAGTGCTGGATACCTTTAAACACGAAACCCTGCGCCGTTTCTACAAAACCTGGTATCATCCATCCTTAATGGCCGTAGTTGCCGTAGGTGATTTGGATGTGGATAAAATGGAAGCATTGATTCGCCGCCATTTTGAACCGTTAACCAATCCCTCTCCTCTGCCGGTACGCAAAACCTACTCCGTGCCCGGGCATAAAGAGACTTTGTACGCCATTGCCACAGACCCGGAAGCAACCAGCACAACCCTAAGTATGTTTAACGTTTATCCCTTAGAAAAGGAAGTAACGGATGGCGATTACCGTAAAGGGATAGTCAAACGGATTTTCGCCGGCCTGCTGAACCAGCGCTATCAGGAATTGTCTCAAAAAGAAGACCCGCCTTTTATTTACGCCTATGCCGGTGCCGGACAGTTTGTGGGACCAACAGAAACCTACACCGTTAGTACTATGGCGCGCCCGGGGCAGTTAGAGCGTGCAACCGAAGCCATGCTAACCGAAGCAAAGCGCGTAGCGGAATTCGGTTTTACGCAAAGTGAACTAATGCGCCAGAAACAGGATATGCTGCGTTCCATGCAAAAAGCCTATATGGAACGGGATAAAAATGAATCGCGCCGCTACGCTGATGAGTACAAGCGAAATTTCCTAAACGATGAACCGATTCCGGGTATTGGTTATGAATT
Source organism: Calditrichaceae bacterium (assembly GCA_024762535.1). Classification (GTDB taxonomy): domain Bacteria; phylum Calditrichota; class Calditrichia; order Calditrichales; family Calditrichaceae; genus JANTHG01. The sequence continues at coordinate 24,101 of JANTHG010000010.1, read as the reverse complement.
TGAAATGTACAAACGCTTTTTACCGGGCATCTCATTGCAGGAAATAAATCAACTGGCCGATAAATGGATTCAGCCGCATAACCGGGTTTTTGTGGTATCCGCTCCGCAAAAAGAGGGGCAACCTGTTCCGACCAAAGAAGAACTGATGGCTGTTCAGCAAAAAGTGGCAACTGCTCAGCTAACCCCATATAAAGATGATGCGGTTGACCAGCCGCTGCTCGCTCAGGAACCGACTGCCGGCAAAGTAGTCGCGGAAAAAAAAATTGACACACTGGATGTAACCGAATGGACGCTGCAGAACGGTGTAAAAGTGGTTCTTAAGCCTACGGATTTCAAGAATGATGAAATTAGTTTTACGGCCTTCAGTCCGGGCGGCTATTCTTTGGTTCCGGATGAGGATTTGTTTGCCGCTAAAACGGCTGCCGGCATTATTGGAAACAGTGGATTTGGCGCCTTCAGTTCTGTGCAGTTGCAGAAAAAGCTGGCCGGAAAGATGGCCCATGTGGGCTCGTATATCGGTGAATTATCCGAGGGGATGTCCGGTTCGGCCTCGCCTCAGGATATTGAAACCATGTTTCAGCTTATCTATTTGGAATTTACTTCGCCGAGGGAAGACAGCAGCGCCTATCGCTCCTATTTAACAAAAATAAAATCCTATCTCGAAAACAAAGACCGCAGTCCCGAAGCGGCCTATCAGGATTCGGTTACCGCTACTTTTACGCAGCATCACCCGCGTTTTCAGCCGCTTTCTCTGAAAACACTGAATAAGCTCGATATGGAAAAATCATTTCGCGTGTATCGTGAGCGGTTTGCCGATGCCGATGATTTTACTTTTGTATTTGTAGGCAATTTCACCAAAAAACATTTGCGCCCGCTGGTCGAAAAATATCTCGGTGGTCTGCCCACACACGGCCGGAAAGAATCCTGGGCGAATAACACCTTCACCTATCCGAAGAAGAAAACGGTTAATATTTTTCATAAAGGTGTTGAGCCGAAAAGTTTAAATAATTTTATTTTTCCGGGCAGCTTTGACTGGTCCGATAAAACCGTAGCCGAGTTAAATACCTTTGTGGGTGTGCTACGGATTAAACTGCGGGAATATCTACGCGAAAGTAAAAGCGGTACCTATGGCGTAGGCGTTAGCGTACGCGCCAATCATTTTCCGAGAGAACGCTATTCCATTAACATATCGTTTGGCTGTGACCCACAGCGCGTGGATGAACTCACAGCTGATATGTTTGCTCAAATAGACAGTATTCGCCAGTTTGGTGTGGATGAATCCTATTTGCAAAAAGTGAAAAACATGAGCGCGCGGGAATTTGAAACCAGCCTCAAAAAGAACAATTTCTGGCTGAGCGCTTTAAAACAGGCCTACTGGAATGGACAGAAGCCGGAAAGTATTTTACAACGTAACGAACTGGTTCAGGCGCAAACCATGAAGGATGTGATGCGTACGGCCAACACGTTCCTCAATCCCGATGTGTATGTACGCGTGGTGCTGCTTCCGGAACAGGGGAAAAAGTAGTACATGCAATTTGAGCAAAATCTGCTTAGCGGAATGTTGATTAAACGCTACAAACGATTTTTAGCCGATGTAAGGTTAGAAGACGGAAAGGTGGTAACGGCGCACTGTCCCAACTCCGGCAGCATGAAAACCTGTGCGGAACCGGGCTGGGACGTGCGCCTGAGCCGGGCGGACAACCCCAAACGAAAACTCAAATATACCTGGGAACTGGTACACAACGGTGTAAGCTGGATTGGCATCAATACGCATTTGGCCAACAAACTAACTGTTGAAGCAATTGAAAGCGGATGGATTCCCGAACTGAGCGGGTACCCCTCGCTGCGTACGGAAGTAGGGTATGGCCAAAACAGCCGTGTGGACATTCTGTTGGAATCGGAGCGCGAACGCTGCTACGTGGAAGTGAAAAATGTAACCCTGGTCGAAGCGGATGGTGTGTACCGTTTTCCGGATGCGGTTACCAAACGGGGCTTAAAACATTTATATGAATTGCAGGAAATGGTGGCTCAGGGACACCGGGCTGTAATGCTGTTTGCTATTCAGCGTACGGATGGCAGCCATTTTGAACCTGCGGTGCATATCGATCCCGCATATGCCGGCGCGTTAAAAAAGGTACAGACAGGCGGTGTGGAATTACTGGCTTACCGCGCAGATCTGAGCCCGCAAAAGATCGAGCTGAAACATAAAACAGAAATAAAATTATAATGGAAACCTGATTTGAGCGATTCCAATTCGTCATCGCGCATCACGACAGCGATGTGGCAATCTGCAGAGGGATTGCTTCGTCACTGCGACCGCCGTTGTGGTTGCTGCCATAACGTCCCCCCTGTCAAGGGGGGACTAAGGGGGGTGTTTTTTTAATGGACAAATTGCATTGTACAGATTTTACAACCCCCTAACCCCCTTTTCTAAGGGGGGATTGGACGAAACGCATTCGTCATCGCGAGAAGTGAGCGTAAGCGAACGACGTGGCGATCCCCTGGGGATTGCTTCGCTCCTGCGTCACTCGCAATGACGTTATATCAACAATCGCTCGACTAAGAGGAAAGAAAGTGATGCAACGAACCGAGCTTAGCGAATCGTTTGAACGGATTCGTAATAATTTGCATTTTGTACTGGTAGAGCCGGAGTCGCCGGGTAATGTGGGTTCCGTGGCCCGCGCTCTCAAAACCAGCGGTTTTCACAAACTGACTTTAGTAAATCCCTGCGAACTGGATACGCCCGAAGTACGCATGCTGGCGCACCGCAGTTTGGATATTGTACAAAAAGCAACGGTTGTGCAAACCTTTGATGACGCTATTGCCGATAAACGGCTGGTGATTTCCACTTCCATGCGCAGCCGGCATTTTAAATTCCCTTATTTTACACCGGCCGAAATCAGTGAAAAAATTTTACCTGTCGCTTTGGAACAGCCGGTAGCCATCGTGTTCGGACCGGAGCGCACCGGTATGACCAACGAACAGATTCTGAAATGTCAACTCCATTCCACCATTCCCACGGCCACGCAAAACCCTTCACTTAATCTATCCCAGGCGGTGATGTTGTACGCGCATACTTTTTTTGAAAAAATGAATCAGGTAGACCAAACCTATGCGTACGAACTAGCCTCCCAATATGAGCTGCAAAAGTTTTATGAGCATTTGGACGATGCGTTGCGACTTGTAAATTTTGTCCCACGCGACGGCATTGATAATTTTATTACCCGCATCCGACGCCTGATTGGTCGTTCCATGGCCGAGCACCGTGATGTGCGTTTGCTGCACAAATTACTGCAAATCTTCGAAACACGCATCCACGACCTGGAGGCCAACTCCCTCTCTGCTTCTAAACGGGAAATCCATTAAGCGAGAATCCGTCTATGGCCATTTCTAAACTCCGCGCCGATTTAGGTTTGCTTTCCGTAACATTTTTCTGGGGCACCACCTTCATTATCTCCAAGTTACTGCTGGTAGATGTACCTTTACCCGTGTATATGGCCTTACGCTTGAGTATTGCCGCCGTGGCGATGGACCTCTTTGCTTTTCGATTTCGTAAAGAGTGGGATCACGGAGTGCTCCAACACGGTGCCGTGCTGGGCGCTTTACTTTATCTTTCATACTTATTTCAGATGTGGGGTATCCAGTTCACCAGCGCATCTAATGCCGGTTTTATTACCGGACTTTCCGTGGTACTGGTGCCGGTTTTCGGTTTTTTCTTTTTTAAGGTACGCTCATCCAAAAATGTGCTGTTCGGAATTGGTTTTGCCGTTGTAGGCCTTCTTCTGCTGACCGGTGCCAATCCGCTGCACTGGAATGACGGCGATCTGCTGGTACTCATCTGCGCAGTTGCAGTAGCCTTTCATGTGATTTACACCGGCCAATTTGCAACCCGGCACAATGTCTATTTACTCACGGCTGTGCAGCTTACGGTAGTAGCGCTACTGTCCGTTCTTGCCTTGCCATTCAGCCGGTTCAGCTGGCCGCAGCTTACGCTCAGGCACTGGGAAACATTAATCTATCTTGGTCTGTTCGGGACGGTGTTCACCTTTTTAATGCAAACGGCCATGCAGCGCTTTACCACCACTGCCCGCACCGCGCTGATTTTTGCCATGGAACCGGTATTTGCTGCACTTTTTGCCTTTCTTGTCGCTGGAGAATCCCTAACCCTTACCGGCTGGCTGGGCGGCCTGCTGATTGTAGTGGGCATGATTAGTGCGGAGCTGTCTGCCTGAAATAATGACCTACAACCTGAATGGAGCGATTCCCTCGCTCCTGCGACCGCTGTTGTGGTTGCTGCCATAACGTCCCTCCTATCAAGGCGGACTAAGGGGGGTATTTTTTTAATAGGCAATTATTGCATTATACAGATTTTACAACCCCCTACCCCCCTTTGCTAAGGGGGGATTGAGCGATAGCAACGTGGTGATCCTATGTGGGTTTGTTTCGCTCGTAATGACGGTATTGTATTGGGTTTATATCAACAATCCCTCAACATAGAATTTCAAAAATTTTGTTTTTTCTTACAATTCATTAAATTCATTAAAAACCATTTTTGGGGAATTGCCATGTCAGAAACATCTGCCGCATATACTACTGCTCTAAATCCGGTAACCGGTGAAAAACTGGGACAAATTCCTTTGGACAGAGTAGCCGATCTGCCGGAGCGGGTACAACGGGCGCGCCGTGCCCAGGAGAAATGGGCTCAGATATCTGTAAAAGATCGCATGCCTTATTTTTACGGTGTACTTCAATATCTTACCCAACACACGGATGAACTGGCGGAAACCATTGCCCGGGATACCGGCAAGTTGCGTATCGATGCCCTGGCCGCTGAAGTGCTGCCCGCTGCTATGGCCACCCACTATTATATTCGCAAAGCGCCAAAATTTTTACGTACTAAAAAATTATTTCCGGCAAATATCGCTTTTCTGAACAAACGCAGCGAAGTACGGCGCGTGCCCTACGGCGTGCTGGGTATTATCTCGCCCTGGAACTATCCCTTTGCCATTCCCTTTTCCGAAGTGATTATGGGATTGATGGCCGGTAATGCGGTTATTTTAAAAACAGCGTCCGAAACCCAAATGGTGGGGCAAACTCTTAAACAGGTATTCGAAGCCGCAGAGCTGCCCAAAGATTTATTCCAACTGGTAAACATTCCGGGAAGAGAGGCCGGACCCGGATTTTTACAAGCGGGTGTGGATAAACTCTTTTTTACCGGTTCCGTACCGGTAGGAAAAGCCCTGATGAAGTTAGCCGCCGATACGCTAACGCCCCTTAACCTGGAGCTGGGCGGTAATGATGCTATGATTGTCTGTGCGGACGCCAATTTGGAACGGGCAGCCAACGGAGCAATTTGGGCGGGGCTTTCCAATGCCGGTCAATCCTGTGGTGGCGTGGAGCGGATTTATGTACAACGCGATATTTACGCTCCGTTTTGCGAGCTGCTTAAACAAAAAACAGAGCGACTCCGCGTTGGCTACGACCGGGATTTTGAAGTGGATATGGGCGCTATCACCACCGAACGCCAAATGGAAAGCATTCAAAAACAGATTGATGACGCATTGACCAAAGGAGCGCATATTCTGGCACAGTCTCAGCTGCCGGGGCAAAAGGAATGGAAAAATTTTATGCCTGCCACGGTTCTAATGGATGTGACTCATGATATGGATGTAATGAAACACGAAACCTTTGGCCCCGTTCTCGCTGTTATGCCTTTTGATAGCGAAGATCAGGCTCTAAAGCTGGCCAACGATTCCTATCTCGGACTCACCGGTTCGGTGTGGTCTGCAAATCGTGCTAAAGCGAAGAAGCTGGCCACACAAATCAAAGCGGGCGCCGTAACCATTAACGACCATTTAATGAGCCACGGTCTGGCGGAGACCTCCTGGGGCGGATTTAATCAATCGGGCATAGGCCGTACACACGGTGAAGCGGGATTTATGGAAATGACGCAATCCCAGTTTATTGTAGATGACTGGCTGGGCAATCTGAACCGTGATTTATGGTGGCAGCCGTATAGTGCGGAATTGTACAACGGCTTAAAAGGCCTTTTGACGGGTTTGTTTGGTAGCGGGCCTATTCTGCGCTTTAAAGGATGGTGGGCATTGATGAAAATTCTCCCGCGCATGTTTAAAGACACGATTATAGAATAATCTGCCATTTTCAATTTTCTTGGCGCATCTTTGAAGGCTTTGCGGGCTGTTAAAAAAACGGCAACTATTGTACGCTTAAGTTTACAGGATAGATGAGAGGAAACCCATGGCACACGACTACGATTACATTATTATCGGCAGCGGATTCGGTGGCTCAGTTTCCGCGTTACGCCTCTCGGAAAAAGGCTACCGCGTCCTGATTCTGGAAAAAGGGAAAGAACTCAAAGCAAATGATTTCCCTAAAACCAACTGGAATGTGAAGCGCTGGATGTGGCTGCCGCTGTTGCGCTTTTTCGGTTTCTTTAAGCTCACCTTTTTCCGCCATATTACCATTCTTTCCGGCGTGGGCGTAGGAGGCGGTTCCCTGGTGTACGCCAACACACTCCCGGTTCCCAAAGATGATTTTTTCACCTCCGGCAGTTGGGCTCATCTATCTGACTGGAAAACGGAACTGGAACCTTTTTATCCTTTGGCTAAAAAAATGCTGGGCGCCGTTCGCAACCCCCGAAAAGAAACCGGCGATTTGGCTTTAGAAACATTGGCTAAAGAAATCGGAAAGCCGGATGAATTTGAGCTGGCTGATGTAGCGGTGTTTTTTGGCGAACCAAACACAACCATACCCGATCCCTTTTTCGACGGTAAAGGGCCGGATCGCAGCGGCTGTACGTTCTGCGGTGGATGCATGACCGGATGCCGGTTTGACGGTAAAAACACATTAGATAAAAATTATCTCTATCTCGCCCAGAAAGAAGGCGCACAGATTCAGGCAGAATCTGAAGTGTATGATGTGCGTCCCATTGGAGCCAAAGATGGTTCGGATGGGTACGAAGTATATTGGCGTCGTTCCACTTCGCTTTTCAAAAAGAGAGGGCGCATATCAACCAAAGGGATTGTTTTTTCCGGAGGCGTACTGGGAACCGTTCCTTTACTACTCAAATTAAAAAAAGGTTCACTTCCCAATTTATCGGACAAGGTGGGCGGCGGCGTGCGTACCAATTCCGAAAGCCTTATTGGTATCACCACCTTAGATAAAAATATCACCTTTTCCGACGGTGTAGCGATCGGCAGTATTTTACATACCGATGTACACAGCCATCTGGAACCGGTGCGCTATGCCTCCGGTTCCGGTTTTTGGCGGTTGATGCTGGCACCCATGGTAAGCGGACGAAATATTGTAGTACGTTTTGGAAAACTTCTTGGGGATTTACTACGCCATCCCCTTCAAAATATGCGTCTGGCCTTTGTGTGGGATTTTGCCAGGCGTACTCAAATTCTGTTATTCATGCAAACCATCAACAGTACCCTGCGTTTTAAGCGAAGCTGGTTTGGCATGCATTCCACTATGGAAGCCGGCCCGGCGCCCACTGCGTTTATTCCGGAAGCTCAGACTCTGGCCAAAAAATATGCGGATTTAGTAAAAGCCAAACCCGTTACTCTGATTACCGAGACCATTGCCGGCATTCCCACCACCGCTCATATCCTTGGCGGTTGCGTTATGGGTGAGCATGCCCAGGACGGTGTGATTGATCAAAACAATCGCGTGTATGGCTATCAAAATATGCTGGTTTGCGATGGGTCGGCCATTTCCGCAAATCCGGGTGTCAATCCTTCATTAACCATTACCGCCCTTACAGAACACGCCATGGCGCAGATTCAGTCAAAGAGAGGTAAATACATGGGTGACATTCATCACGAACCAAATTGAAAAAATATGTATTTTAATTCGCAAACATCTATTCTAATCAAATGGCTCAATCGATTTTTTTATGGGTAGGAATATCGATTAATCAAACCGTTTCCTTTGATTTATTAGAACGATCAGGACAACTTTTCCGGGCGCCCGCCCTGGGATAAGAGGAAATTTTGAATTAACAAATCGTGTTATCATATCTTATAAATGGTATCATTTCACATCCATCGAAAAGCCGGTAGAGTCCAGTTGTAATCTGTTTATTTAATTATCAGGAGATTTTATGCGCAGGTTTTACGTATTCTTATTAATTTTTCTGTTTGCAGCACTTCAGCTTGGTTTTGCACACAAGCCCATCCCTACTTCTTCTTTACAAAAAAATAATATCCGAACCAATAAACTCCTGCGCACTTTCAATGGAAAAATAGACGCTCAAAGCGGAGTAATTCGTTATTTATATGCGCAAAAAGTCGGTGGATATTCAGGGAATGCGGAAACCATTGCCCGTGCCTTTATAAATGATCGGGCAGAACGTTTTGGTGTGGATGTAACCAGCGATGCCTTAAAAACCGTAGCGGTTAAAAAAACACAGGGTGGTACTTCTGTTTTTTTTGATCAGCAATACAAAGGGATTCCGGTGTATGCTTCACGCATGGTTATTACGCTTAACAAAAAGAATGAAGTTACCTTCGCAGCCAGCAAATATCGCCCCGTGAAAAAGCCATTTTCCACCCAGGTATCCGTTTCACAAGCACAAGCAATTTCGGTTGCCCGTGATTATTTACAGGTTAGCGGCAAGCTGATTGGCCGGCAATATGCCGAGCAAACCATTCTGGAAACAGCAAACAAGGGTTTCCAATTGTGCTGGCGGGTGGTAGTGCCCACAGAAGCACCCATGGGCGACTGGGAAGTGTTTGTCAATACAGCAACAGGTACCATTGTACATGTAAAAGATATGATGATGTACCATGATGGCAAAGGCCTGGTTTGGGACCCGGATCCGTTGACTACAGCCGGAGTTACTTATGGCGGCGCCTATAAAGATAATAATGATGCCGATTCCAATGAACTAAACAACGAACGCATGGAAGTGGTTTTAAAAGATATTACGTACTCGGGCGGCGTATATAAACTGGAAGGCCCTTACGCCGTTCTAAAAGACTGGGAATCGCCGTCGGACACCTTTCCGGAACTGGCAGACTCTTCTCAGTTTCGTTTTACACGGAATGAACAGGGTTTTGAGTCGGTAATGGCTTACTACCATGTGGATAAATCCACCCGCCATTTGATTCTGGACTTAGGCTACGACGAGCCCAAACAGCATAATTTCGAAGTAGATCCGCACGGATTAAGTGGCGATGACAACTCCCACTATGTTACATCGGATAACTACTTGGCGCTCGGTGAAGGCGGCGTTGATGATTCTGAAGACGCCGATGTGATCTGGCATGAACACGCGCACTCGTTTCAGACCAACCTGACCGGTGGTATGTCTTACTCCGGTGAAACCATGTCGCTGCAGGAAGGCAGCTCCGATTATTGGGCCGCTTCATACTCCCGTGCGACAAATGATTACAACTGGGGATATGTCTTTTCCTGGGACGGTCACAATGAATTTTGGAATGGCCGGCGTTGCGACCTGGATTGGGTCTACCCGACTGATTATGTAAGCGGACATGACGGTGGTCAAATCTGGTCATCGGCATTAATGGATATCTGGCCGCAGGTGGGACGGGAAGTTACGGACAAAGATTTCATCGAAACCCATTATATTTGGGGCTATGATCCCGGTTTGCAGGATGCTGCCCAGGCGTATATTCAGGCTGATGAAAATGTGTACGGCGGCGCGCATAAAAGCATTATCATTGATGCCTTTGACGCGCACGGCCTGGTAAACAAAGAAGATTATATGGCTACCATTACCCACACGCCTTTAACCGATTCCGAAGAATCGGCCAGCGGTTACGACGTGGTAGCGATCATTACGGCCGGAGCCGATCCACTGGATCCCAACCGCATGTGGGTTGTGTACGGCGTTTCCGCCTTAACTGATTCTATTTTGATGGCGCCTACCGCTAACGCCAATGAATATATGGCTACCATTCCCGATCTGGGCAATAATATCGATATTGAATACTACATTTCGGTAATCGATTCGGGTGACAATGTGTCAAGCGATCCAACAGACGCACCAACCAGTTATCACAGTTTTCATGTAGGTCCCGATACCGAAAATCCTGTAATTGCCCATACGGCGCTAACGGATCAAGCTTTAGCCACCTGGCCTGCCACCGTTACTGCCATGGTAACGGATAATATGGGCGTTGATACGGTAATCTGTTACTATCAGGTAAACGGTACCGATAATTTAAGTACATTCCCCTTGCTTAACACCTCCGGAGATACATATGAAGCGGATTTCCCGATTTCTGCTTCATCCCTGAGCGTTGGCGATTCGGTACATTATTATATTTATGCGCAGGACATTTCTACGAATCAAAACACTTCCCGCGAACCGGCCAGCGGTTTTATTTCTTTTGAAATTATTGATTCCAAAGGCAGTGTTTTGATTATTGATGACGATCCGAGTGGCAAACAGGATTCTGATCCAAAAGGTACGGTGATCCGTTCTAAAGATTCTTACGGCAAATCCGCAGACAATATTAAAACCTGGCTGGATGATCTGGGTTACACGACCGAAGAAGTAACGGTGGCCGTTGCCCTGAATAAGGATTTTACATCTTACGATTTGATCATTTCATCCAGCGGCGCAAACACATCTCCGGTTTCGGACAGCAACTACCGAGATAAATTAGAAAACTGGGTCGCAGACGGTTCACATAAATTGCTTGTGGAAGGCGGTGAAGTAGGGTATGACGCCATAAGTTCACCGGGTTATCCCAGCTTTGCTTCCAATGTGCTGCATGCCACCACCTGGAAATCGGATAATTCCGGGAATTTACAAATGGTAAGTGGGCAGAGTTCTCATCCCATTGTTACTACGCCCAATACGCTGCCATCTTCTATGGGTGTTAGTTACTCGGCCTATGGCGATCAGGATGCGGTGACTCCGGACGCGAATTCCTATATTGTGTACGAGCCGGCAAATCAGAATGGCAATGCAGGTGTTTTAGTTTATGATAATGATTCCGATGAAACCTCGGCTCAGATAGTTTATTTTGCCCATAATCTGGACGCCAATACCAGTAGCACCGAAGCCAAAAACTTACTGGAAAACACAGTTGCCTATTTGCTGGCAACGCCTAAAGGCGCCATCAGCGGCAGTGTGGACTTAACCGATACCGAAGATGACAGCGACGTTTCCGTGTACCTCAGCGGAGACGCAACGGATACCACCTTAACCGATGCAAGCGGTTATTATGAATTTACGGGTTTAACGGATGGCGTGTACACCGTAAGAGTGCATAAAGACGGTTATACTACAGCGGACAGTGTACACAGCGGCTTAACAGTCAACCAGGATACGGTAGCCAATAATAATTATTCTTTAGAGCCGATTGTCTCGGATATAACAGATAAATATGGAAACGGATTGCCTACAGAGTACGCTTTACAGCAGAATTATCCGAATCCTTTTAATCCCACGACAACCATTCGTTATCAGATTCCGAAGTCCGGACATGTAACTCTGAACGTGTACAACGCGCTTGGCCAGAAAGTAGCGGAATTGCTTAATCGCACGCAGCAAGCCGGCTTTTACAGCGTACAAATTGATGCGCGGCAGTTTGCCAGCGGCGTCTATTTTTACAAATTAGTTTCCGGTAAATTTCTGCAAATGCGAAAGATGCTTTTGTTGAAGTAAGGATTATGAAAAAGAAGAAGCGTGAAGCAGAAACCTTAAAAAGCGGCCGTTGTGCCGCTTTTTTTTATTTAGGCTCCATTTTATCCATAAATTTAATTAACGCGGTTTCCACTATCCCGCCAATCAGCAGCAGGGGAAGGACGATGGTCAAAAAGGCCTGCATATAGACTTCCAAAGAAGGAACCGTTACAATTTTCCATTCCGGGAAAAATCGGGTATTAAACTGAAAGGCCAGAGTAAACGCGCTAAATACGGCCGGTAGTTCAAATAGGGAAACCGGATTAAACAGGGACGCATAAAAGAAATTTCCCTCTAAAGTGTGAAAGGAAACCAGGCCCACATTCAAACCGGTCCATACCGCAAACACAACAGGCAGCAAAGGAATTAATCCGGAAAAAAAATCTACGGATAGCGATATCAGATTCATGCTGAAAATAAATAAAAAAATTATTCCCGGGTGCCAGCTCTGTTTAGACCATTTCTCAATTTTCTCAGCCATCCACATGGGATAAGCCAGAAGCCAGCGAATATTTTTATGATAGACAACCGGTGCCAGTCCATAACCAATAAAAAAGAAGAGTGCGCTGGCCAGAAAAATAGTAAACCTTAGTAACCCGATTTGTGAAAAGATAAAATCCATTGTACCGTTAAGCTCCATATAATCCTTTAATGTGATGCAGCGTTGCCGCTTGTTTTACCCCGTTGATGATGGAATCCTCCACCGCATGCACCACCAGGCTGGCTGTTAAATCCAAATTAGCAGGAACTTGGGCGGAAGAAACCACAAAACAAATATCGCCATCATAACCGGTATGCGATGGTTCTACCCGTCGTGCAATGCCGTGGTGCGCGCGTTCCGCTAAAAAATGAGCCTGCTGTTTTGTGATTTTCGCGTTGGTCAGTACAGCGCTGAGCACCGTATTCTCTGCCAACCCGATTTGTAGCTGGTCCCAATGGATAAACGGATGGCCGTCCGCTAAAAATCCCTGTGCATCATAAGCGCCGGCAAGAATCGTTCCGTCATAGTTCAAGACATCACCAACTGCATTTACAACAGTAATGGCTGTAACCGTTATGCCAAGATGTTCGACTGTGGCAATACCCAGTCCTCCTTTCATGGCGTGTTCCATTCCACGCCATTTCCCCACTGTGGCTCCTGTTCCGACACCAATGTTTCCCATTTGTAAATTATTAAAAGAAGCTGAATGGTAGGCCTGAATGGCGTCTTCATTGGTGGGATAGGCTTTTGAGGAACCAATGTTTTTATCGAAAAGGACGGCAGCCGGGATAATGGGTACGACCCCATAATTGGTTTGGTAACCTTTGCCTTCTGCCGCCATGGCTTCCATAACGCCATGAGCGCTGTTCAGCCCATAGGCGCTGCCTCCGGTTAGAACGAGGGCGGAAATACGTTCAATTTTACGCTTGGGTGAAAGCAAAGCATATTCCCGGCTACCGGGTGACGCGCCGCGCGCTGCCGCACTACTTACATTGGTCTCCGGCGGAATAATGACTGTACAGCCTGTGGCGAGCTCCGTATTTGTGTAATGGCCTATTTTAAACTGTGACAACATAATTTTTCCAAATTTAATTTTTATATTTCAATCTACGAATCAGAGCGGGATTTTTGCAAACTATTTACAGGACAAATAAAGTCTTAATAGTAAGTGATAATTAACCGAATAAATTTTAAAATGTATCATACGAGCCAGAAAGCAATTAGTTATAAGTTTTGATATTGTTTTTATTTAAATAGGTTCCTATATTACTAAGGATTGGAGGCATATGATAAAAGTTTTACTCATAGATGACCAACCGGAAGTCCGGGAATTTTTAAGCGATTTCCTTTCTATGAAGGGGCATGAAGTGTTACAGGCCGCCAACGGTAAGCTGGGTTTGGACCTTTTCCTTTCCGATAAACCCGATGTAGCTGTGGTGGATGTGGAAATGCCGGTTATGAACGGTTTGCAGTTTTCTCAAAAAGCGCTGGAATATGACAAAGATTTCCCCATATTAATTATTACTGCGTTTCTTCAAAAATACTCCAAAGAAGATTTTGAATCGATTGGCGTTAAAGGTGTTCTGCAAAAACCCATCGATTTAAATGTCCTGAACAGCAACATCCTGGAGGTCGTTCACTAAAAATAGTGTCTCCGTTTCTCTGCAATAAATTCAGACAGGTAGTAATTCCGAATCGGGCAATTCCCAGTTCCCAGTTCCCAGTTAAATTTCCCGTCTTCTCTTACCAACAAACTTTCCATTTAAAATTTAACATGCATTATTTCTAATTTCCTCCGGCTCGGAAAGAGTTTTTATGTTTTTCAATAAAGAATTTCTTAATTTATACGGACTGGAGCAAAAGGTTCTATTTTAAAATCGATACGTTACAGGAGAAAAAATGTCCCGTTTATCCAAAATTCTTCAGCCTAAAGCGATTGCTGTAATCGGCGCTTCCCGTAAAGAAGGTTCCCTTGGTAAAATGTTTTTAGAGGCGGTTGTGCGCATGCGTTTTACCGGTACCATCTACCCCATCAATCCTAAAGCAGATTTCATTGACGGCATCAAAGTGTATCCATCCTTAGATGCGCTACCCGAAACGCCTGATATGGCTATTATTTTACTGGCTTATCAGTATGTGCTGCCTGCGTTAGAAGAACTGGCGCAAAAGGGAATCAAAGATATAATAGTAATCAGTGCCGGATTTAAGGAAGTAGGTGGAGAGGGGATTGAGCGGGAAGAAGCATTAAATGAATTAGTGGCAAAGTACAACCTAAATGTACTCGGCCCCAATTGTATGGGTGTGTTTAACACGGATCCAAAATTTTCTTTTAACGGAACCTTTTCGCCGACTCTGCCTGCTCCGGGTCATGTGGCCTATGTATCTCAGAGCGGCGCTTTAGGAGTGGCTGTACTGGAACTGAATGCACATACCGATTTGGGATTTTCCGTTTTTGTGAGTACCGGCAACAAAGCAGACTTGTCGGATACGGATGTACTGGAATTTTTAAAAGAAGATACGAATACCCGTGTGGTAACCATGTATATGGAAAGCGTGGATAAACCGGAATCATTCCGTAAAGTCAGCCGCGAACTAACAGCAGCCAAACCGGTATTGGCGGTTAAGGCGGGTCGAACGGCGAGCGGCCATAAAGCGGCATCGTCCCATACCGGAGCGCTGGCCAATCCCGAACATATTATGGATGGATTCTTAAAACAGTGCGGCATAATTCGAAAAGACAGCTTAGAAGAGTTGTTTGACGCGGCACGTGCTCTTTCGTTGCAACCCCTGCCTGCAGGTAAGCGGGTGGCAGTGATTACCAATGCCGGCGGACCGGGCATTTTATCTACCGATGCCATTGAGCGGGCCGGACTGGAACTGGCCCGGTTTTCTGACGAAACCATCGAACGCTTAACAGCTGCCCTGCCGGCGGAAGCAGCTAAAGGTAATCCCGTGGATATGATTGCCTCAGCCAATGAAGAAACCTATAGCGCCGTAACGGAAATTATTTTGCAGGATAGAGGAGTCGATGCCATTCTGCTTATCATCGTAAAACCGCCGGTCAACTGCACTCCGAGGGATATTGCCGAAAAACTGGAACCTGTCATGCGGTCGGCTGCCAAAACAGTCATTCCCGTTCTAATGGCGGACAGGGATGAACATGCGGGTATGGATGTATTTCAGCGCCTTTCCCTGCCTGTCTATTCGTATCCTGAATCCGCGGTAGCTGCTTTGGCTACCATGTGGCAGTATAAAGAACTTCAGGGGAAAATGCGTTCCGGCAAAAGCGAATCTACAACTGCGCAAAGCGGCTCGCCCATGCTGGCTGCAGCAAACGGACAGGCCGGAATAGCCGAAGTATTTCAATTGTTACAAGATTATGATATTCCGGTCGCTCCCTATTTGGTTAGCGATTCATGGGATGATTTACGCAGCTTCCTGGAACAAACCGGTGGGAACGTAGTACTGAAAACAGCTAATGCGCAAATCATCCACAAAAGCGACGCCGGTCTGCTGCATTTGCATATTGAAAATGAAACCGCTCTGCGTACTGCTTATGAAGCCATTCGCAAAGCCGTATTTCCCAAATTGCCGGCAGACGTTGCGCCCTTGTTTTTAATTCAGCAACAACTAACAGGGAACAGCGAATTGGTTTTAGGCGGTAAACGGGATGACGCCTTTGGACCGGTCGTCATGGCCGGATTTGGCGGTATTTTTGTAGAAGTGTTAAAAGATGTGGTCTTCCGGGTGGCGCCGGTTTCGCCGGAGGAAGCGCTGGATATGTTGTCCGACATAAAAGCTCAGGCCCTGTTTGACGGCGCCCGCGGCCGCGATGTGATTGACCGGAATACGCTGGCTCAAATTATTCATAATTTTAGCCGTCTGCTCAGCGAGCATCCGGAAATTTTGGAAATGGATATCAATCCTCTGATTTGGTCCGCACAGCGCAACACTGCCATTGCCGTGGATGCCCGGGCTACGCTTAAATAATAAACATAGTCACAGGTCTTAGTACCGGATAAGGAAAATTCGGAACGCATCTTGTGTTACAACAAGTTCTGTCTCGTCATTAATAAAAATTAAATTGGTTCCTGATAGAATGCATTTACTCAATATAAAAACGTACATTTTCTTGTTTCTTGCCTTTTTCAGCCTCAACGCTCAAAATTACCTCTGGCCCACCAATGCCAGCCGGGCGCTCAGTTCCGGTTTCTGCGAATATCGTCCCGGGCACTACCATTCGGCGATTGATATCAAAACCTGGAACCGCGAAGGGTATCCCGTGTATGCGGTATCCAACGGACGCATTTTCAAGATACATGTTTCCCCGTTTGGCTACGGTAAGGTTTTATATTTAAAATTAGACGACGGCCGTTTTGCGGTGTACGCGCACCTGCAGCGTTTTACCAAAGCCATCGAAGCGGAAATACGAAAAGTACAGATTCAAAAAAAGCGCTACAGCGTTACCTGGCGGCCTAAACAATGGCGGGTCAAAAAGGGTGAAACCCTGGCTTTTACCGGTCAAACCGGCATCGGCGTGCCCCATCTGCATTTTGAAATCCGGGATAGCGCGGGGCACCCTTTAAATCCTTTGGCCTTTTACCCGCCTGTAGAAGACCACAAACCGCCTACCATTCAATCTCTGTTACTTCTGCCGCGAACACCAGGCACAATGGTCGGCCATTCCTTTCTTCCTAAAAAAATTCAGTTAAAACCTTTAGCCGGCGATACCTTACAACCGGCGCAGCCCATTACGGCCAGGGGAATTGTTGGTCTTGCAGTACGCGGCTATGACCAATCGGACAAGGTGTACAATAAATACGGTTTTTATCGCAGCACACTTTGGGTGAATGGGCGCAAAGTTTTTCATATTCAATATGACACGCTGGATTTTGACCTGACCGGCCAGGTGGATTTGGATATCGACTACCCAACCTATAAAACCACGCATCAACGGTTTCATAAATTGTTTATCGAGCCCTTTAATCAACTGCCCTTTTACGACCGCTCCCTTGGCAACGACCTGTTGCGGGTTGAAAACGCTCCTTTGCCCTTCCTGATAGAAATCAGCGATTTTTATGGAAACACCCGTTTTATTAAAGGAACGATTGCGCCGCAAACGCCGGCCCCTTTACAGATAACGATGGCGCGACGCGTAGATGACGCCTTTTTTCTGGAATGGAAGCTGCCCAATGGCCTCAAAACCCTGAGCTTTCGGGAACGCACGCCGCAAGGCCAAAAAACAATAGAACGTTTTGAGATTTTAAGGCAGATTTTTAATGATGACAATCAAAACATGCTCTTTCGATTGCAACCGGATTCACTCGCTTCAGAACTTACCTTGAAAGTGGAACTGAAAAACGGCGACACGCTCAGTTCCAGGCTTTCATTGGAACAAAATTCGGATGAAAACCCAACATTCGATTTTTATCCTTTTGGCACTTTTTGGGTGGCGCGTATTGCGCCTGTACCGTTCCTGCCTGCCCTTACGCTTAATGTACGGCGCGGTCATTTGACGGAAAATCTCACACAATTGCGCAAGGGCAGTAGCTTACAAGCACTCTTGCCCGCCCGTCTGTTTGAAGGTGAACGGCCTGTAACCCTGCGTTTGCAATCCGGCCAACAAACTTTGGCAGATACGGTTCAGGATGTGCATGTACTGATTCCCGGAGAAAAAAAACGATGGCATTTTGCACAGGACCGTGTTGCTTTGGAAAGCATTCCCCATTCTGTGTACGATTCTTTACTATTTACAGCTACAGAAGTGATTCCGGATACCGTGCAAAATACAGTTCCGCTGTTTAGTCCGGCCTTCCGTATTTGGGGACAACAGCAAAAATTTCGCTCCGGTCTAATCTTGAAGATGACTCCCGATTCCGTACCGCCAAATCCGAAACAAGTGGGGATTTGCCGTTTGTCTTCTCGCGGAAAACTGTCTTGGTCAGCTGCGCAATACGAGTCTTCCGCCAACCGTTTTTCCCGTTCCATTGCTTCCTTCGGAACGTATATACTTGCAGCGGACACAACAGCCCCACAAATTGCAATTACCCTTCCCCGTTCAGGAAAGCTGTACCATAAAACGCCGCTCATCGAATTTTTAGCCACGGACAGCCTGGCCGGTATCGGAAGCGACCGGAATATTCAGGTTTTTGTAGATGGCCGCTTTGTAATACCGGAATGGGACCCGGAGCGTGAGCTGGTTCGGGTTCGGCCTTACTGGAAGGTAGCCCCCGGTAAACACCGGGTACGCGTGTTAGTGCGTGACAGGGCGGGCAATGAAACGGAAAAAATACGTACCTTTCGTTTGGCAGGGAATCAACCTTAAAATGGTAGATTAAAAAAAGGCCGCAAATGTCCGGGTTAAAAGAATATTTTTCTTATAAAAAAGGCGCTTCCGAACAACTACGCATTCTGTATTTAAATAATAATTATTTTTTACAGAACGAGACCATTGAGGTTCTGAACGCTTTGGGGCATACTGTCCATTCCCTGCCGGTGGATAAAGGGCCTAAGGAAATGCTGGATGCTATTTTGAAGGTATCTGTGGCGTTTAAGCCAGATTGCATCATGGGAACCAACCACATGGGGTTTGACCCGGATGGGAAAATCGCCTCCATATTAAATGAATTGCAAATCCCGGTTCTGTTCTGGTATCTCGACGACTTTCGTTTTATTTTGCAGGATGTGCGAAAACAGGCCCGGCCAAACACAATCATATTCAGCTTTGAACCCACAGACCTGCCTGTGCTCAAAGAATTTGGATTCGAGCATTGTTTTTATCTGCCAACAGCTACGGCTCTAAATCCGGATATTTCTTTTAAGAATAATCGCTACGCATTTTTAAACAACCGTGTATGTTTTGTGGGCAACACCTTTTACGAAGCGCAGGAACGCTGGAATCATCCCACCTATCCCGGCTTGTACAAAGAGCTTGCTCTGCAACGCTGGAATCCGGCTAAACAATCATTGGTTTCCTTTATTGTGCAGGAACAACGGCAGCGGTTTAAATCGGAAGCGCAATTATATCATTATGCCGGTTATGTGGCGGGACGAAGCACAGGGGAAAAACGGGTGGAGTTCCTCAATGTACTGGATAGGCCGGTTGTGTTTGGGGATGCACACTGGCCCGAAACCGGAGTGCAGGCCGAATTGCATCCGCCGGTGGATGCGCATCGCGCGGCGCCGTTCATCTATAATGCTTCGGCTGTAAATTTGAACATTTCCAGTACCCAGCTACACACCAGTGTAAATCTGCGCGTTTTTGATATACCGCTGTCCGGCGGTTTTTTGCTGACCGACTGGAAAGAGACGTTAGCAGATTTATTCGATGAAAAAACAGAACTGACTGTGTACCGTTCCAAAGAAGAAATGCAGGATAAGGTACGCTATTATTTAAAGCACGAAACGCAGCGGCAGATTTTAGCAGAGCGGACTGCGGCCCGCGTACGTAAAGACCATCTTTTACTTCCACGAATCCGCAAAATGCTGGATTTGGCGCGGCCGTACCTTAACGCTTAAACGTAATAACAAGCTGTAAATACTGACCGGCATGGTTGGTTAGAGTGAATGCGGCGTTATAATCGTTTAGAGCATCGGCCAATTGGTCACTGATGGCCGGTACTTCCTGTAAATCGCAAAAAGATAAAAACGTAAGCCGGTAAGAATCGGACATCAGGTCCAGTGAAATTTCCATTGGCTGCTCTGTAAATTGGGCCATAAAATTGAATAAATAATTGAGCACCTTAATCAAAGGCTTGGGGTTCTCGGTTTCAATGGTGCAGCCCTCATCCAGAATGAAGTTCGCTTCCATATCCTTTTGGTCATGGATTAAAAAGAGCATTTGTTTTAAATCGATGGTATTTTGATTCATGCCAATCCTCTTCGGTTTAGGTTTGTGTTAATCTACATTCAGAAGTAAAGTTGTGCAAACAGAGAACTGTTTAGTTAAACAAAAAAAGTCCGAAGCTACAACCCTACAAATTTCCGAAATTTTTAAAACAACACATTGAGTATTGTTTATTTGCTATTTGTACTTTATGATTTCCGAGGTTATTTTTAACCATGTTATCTAATACTGTCATTCGTTTTTTTCTGCTGCCGTTTTTCATAGCTGCCTGCTTAAACGCTCAAACGCTTAGCGGATATGTATTCAGCCCTACGCATGAACCCCTTCCCGGAGTGAATGTCTATCTTACGGGCGCCAATAAGGGCACCATCACGAATAGTGACGGATATTACCAGCTTCGGCTATCTGCTGCGGAACATGAGATTGTTTTTAGTTACATCGGTTTTTTAAATGATACACTTCATGTGCATCTCACAAGCGGCCAGAGCCTGCAAAAAACCGTTATCCTGCAGGAGCATACTCTGGAGGGCTCAGCCATTTACGTGTTTGCACGGCACTACAACGACGCTGAGGAAATTGTCGCACAAACCATCGAAAATAAAAAACATTATTTGGCTTCCATTCGGAATTATGAATATGAAGCCTATCAAAAAACCATCATCCGCGTGGATACTAAAATCAAAAAACGTATGATTGGCGGAATACTGGAAACCAAATCCACCGGTTATTTTGCCCAGCCGGACCGTTTTCAGGAAGTAATCATTGCCAGCCGGCAAAGCAAGAATTTTAGTCAGCTGACCAATGTGTTGGCCGTTGGCCGTATTCCCAACCTTCTCGAAGAATCTCTTACGTTTGATGAAATGCGTGTGCTCAGTCCTTTGAGTTCCAAAGCGCTGAACTACTATGCGTATGCCATGCGTGATACCACCTTTCTGAATAACCGGATGGTTTTTAATATTCGCTTTAAACCGAAAAACAATTCCCTGCCTCTGTTCAGCGGAACCATGAGCATAGTGGACGGAGTGTTTGCGGTAATTGCCTGCGAGTTAAACGGAGGTCGGCGCATTATCACCAAACTACGTGATCAAATTCATATAATTCAGAAATTCCGTTCTTTTAATCAGCAATACTGGTTTCCCACAGAGCTGCGCATGAACAGCCGTATCAGTTTAGATATTCCGGGATTGCCGTATATCTATTGGGAACAGCATGCTCTTATTTCCGGCTATAAAATCAATCAACCCGGCTTTAAACATTTGTTTGATGAAAACCAGTTACGTTACCGTCTGCTGCCCGAAAAACAAAGCCGCGCCATTTGGGATGAAGAGCAAACCATTCCTTTGGATACCGAAGAGCGTAAGGCTATGAGTTTTATTGACAGTGCGGTTACTCACAGCAGTCTGGTTACCAAAAGCGCCATGTGGGCAATGGCCAATTTTGACAAACTGCTGATTACCCAGTTCTACGATTTTTACCATTTTAACCGCGTGCAGGGGCATTACGGTGGTATTGGAATGGACTCACGCCGTACCTGGGAAGACCTGCGGATTAAAGCCATTGGAGGATACGGGTTTGCAGATAAACGTCCGGTGTTTGAAGTTCAAACAGAAACACTGTGGAATCGAAAGCGATTAAAAACTGAAATTGGTTTTAAAGACCGGCTCGTGTTTGCTGATGGTTTTTACCGCTACAATGCAGGCGATATTACCCTGCAAACCCTGAGCAGGCATAATGATTATGCCGACTATCTGTATCGCAGAGAATTAAAATTGGGCGCCGAATGGAAGCTTACAGATGAGGTGCGTGTGGGCGTTACCTATTTTAACCGCTGGGATAAACCGGCGCAAAACCGGGTAGCCTGGAAAGGAAATGTACTGCCGCGAAGCCCTTTCCTCGCTACATCCGCCCGTTTTGATTTAATGGAATGGCATCTCAGCGCGGATGATTTGAAATATTTTGATTTCGGCTGGCTAGTCGCGCCGGATATGTCTCAGGATTTTTATGACTTTAACTTTTACTATTTTAAAAATATAAGCAGTACGTCTCAGTCCTTCGAACGATTTTACGGTTATTTCACCCTGTTCCGAAAAGCGCCGCCCTGGATAAACTTTTTTGTCCGGCTCAACGCAGGAAAGGTAAGCAATGAAGCGCCGCCGCAATATTTTTTCCATTTACCGGGCGCATACGGCAGTTTCGGCAATCCTGTGCTGTTTCGTTCTGTTACAGAAGATCGTTTTTTGGGGAATCGTTACTTGGTGGTTGCGCTGGAAAACAATTTCAAAAATACGCTTTTTAATATCCTGCATGCGCCTTATTTGCAACACAACAAACTGGATTTATTATTATTTGCCAATGTAGGCTGGCTGAATGCCGTAGAAACGGACAGTCAAAATTTTAATACGCTGCGCATAGGTAACAAACCGTTAGCCGAAGCCGGTATTTCAGTTGGAAATATTTTTACCTTTTTACGCTTAGATGCCACCTGGCGTTTAACCTATCAATCCCGGCGAAAATTCTTTTTTAATTTAACATCGCGTTTTTTTGTCCGATAAGTAAATAATAAACGGAAGAATTTATTAAACTGTGCGGAAGAACATATTGCTTTCTGCTAAGAATTAAGTATAATAGTGTTATAATCATTTTGCAGGGGAAGATCAATGCGTACCCATTTTAAACTCATTTTACTGTTTGTTCTGCTTGCCTGGGGTTTTAGCTTTGCTCAGGTTAAATACACGGTATTTAACTGGTGGTACACCAATCCGGCCAAAGTACAGGCTATTAATTTCAAAACCGGTAAAATTCTTCCGGCAGGAACCCGTGTGGCGGACCTGAAAATAAAAAACGGCCGTCAGCCTTCCATAATGTTTACGGTAGTGGATACCGGAGAACGTTTTGTAATCTCATTCAATAAAAAATACCACGGCAAGGTTTCCATCGGTACATTTTTAGGACGCGCTTTTACAGATAAGACCTTCGAAGAAAATACAGCCGACCTGACACCCGATGAAATTCAGGGAATTCGGCTTGGTAAGATTCGCCCGGGAATGTCCAAAAAAGCGGTGATTCTTTCCCTTGGTTTACCACCGGAGCATAAAACGCCCACGTTACGTAAAAACACCTGGATTTACTGGCGTACCCGTTTTCGTAAATTTGCCGTCAATTTTGATGCGGAAGGCAAAGTGGTTCCCAGCGGTAAAAAAGCGGCCAAAAACCCGACGCCCGTACTCGCTAATCGTCCATCACGCAAACCGGATACCACGCCTCCATCCATTGTTATTACCGAACCGGCCGTTACCCGCGGTATGCGCATGACCTCCAAAAAAATTGTTGTCCGTGGAAAAGCCACTGATGAGAGCGGTATTTTCGAAGTACTTGTAAACGGCGCCAATGCACACCTTTCGGCGGATGGCAGCTTTTGGGCGGAAGCCATGCTGGCTGTAGGAGAAAACCAAATTCACGTCCGCGCGCGGGATACCAAAAACAATGTGGCCAATGAAACATTTACTATTGTCCGCGATGGAAATGAAACGGTGGCACCCGCTATTACGGATAACCTGCAAGATAAAATTCAATTGGGTTCCGGTAAGTATTATGCTTTAATTATTGCCGTGGAAGATTATGCCAGCCGTTCCATACGCGATCTGGACGAACCGGTTCAGGATGCAGAAGAAATCCAAAACATATTAACATCAAAATATACGTTTGAACCACAAAATGTCATTCTGCTTAAAAATCCTACCCGCGATCAGATTATCGAACATTTTGATCAACTGAGTAAAAAAATTCGTAAAGAGGACAATTTACTTATCTTTTATGCCGGGCATGGCTATTGGGATGAAAAATTTCAGCAGGGCTACTGGCTGCCCAGCGATGCCATCCGCGAAAACCGTACTAAGTGGATATCCAACTCCACAGTAGTTGATTTTATTCGCGGTATTGAAACCAACCACACTCTGTTGATAACAGACGCCTGTTTTAGCGGAGGCATCTTTAAAACACGCAAAGCCTTTGACGATGCACCAGCCGCTGTGACACAACTCTACAAATTACCTTCGCGCAAAGCAATGACCAGCGGTACGTTAAAAGAAGTA
>JANTHG010000009.1 GCA_024762535.1 Calditrichaceae bacterium | reverse complement strand
AATATTCCCTATACTACTGTTAAAGGAATTGGTTTTTGGCAAAAACAGGAAGTGTACGACCTGTTCTACTTGCTGCGTTTTTTAAGTAATCCGGAAGATGATTTTTCGCTGATTGGCGTATTGCGCGCGCCCCTCTTTTTGGTCTCTGACGAAACCCTCTATTTCCTCAGCAGGGAAGAAGGGCGCACGTACTATGAAAAAGTGCAGGCTGCTCTGAGTAATCCCGCGTTTCCGCAAGCAAACAGGGAAGAGCTGCAAAATGCGTTCAATGATTTGGAAAAATGGCTTGCCCTGCGCGACCGCATGAGCCTAAGCGATTATTTTGAAATTATTTTAACCGATTTACGGTTGAAGCCTTTTTATTTAAGCCAGGTTAACGGAGAACAGCTATCCGCCAATGTTGAAAAAGTGCTTCGACAAGCGCAAACCTTTGACGCGGCCGGGCTGGGTGGCCTGAGCGAATTTGTGGATTATATGGAAACCCTGATGGACCGGCAGCTGCGTGAAGGCGAAGCGCAATTGGTTGCCGACGATACGGAAACCGTCAAGCTTATGACCATTCACGCTTCAAAAGGATTACAATTTCCGTATGTGTTTGTACCCTATCTGAATACACGGCCCAATACAAAAACGCCACCCTTTTTGCTGGTTGCAGAACTGGGGCTGGCCGCCAAACCGGCCGATGAGGATGAAGGCGTATTGTATTCCCTGTTGCGTTACCGTTTACGTCAAAAAGAACAGGCCGAGGCCAAGCGGGTTTTTTATGTGGCCGTAACGCGCGCGGAGAGCGCCGTATTTCTATCGGGAAGATTAAAAAAAGGAAAAATCACAACCGGCAGCGCACTGGAATATCTCGATAAAGTATTCGATGTTCTAAGCGATTCAGAAACGATTCCGGGCAAAGGATTTACTTTGGAAATTGAACGGCAACCGGATTTGCCGCCCACGGAAGAAACGGATTTTAGTCAATTAACCAAGGGCTTAAAGCGCTTGCAAACCATTTTAAGCAAAAAGCCGGAACCCGTTACTCTGCCGGAAACGATTCATCCGGTTTCGTCCGGTCGGGAAACGCGCACATTTTCACCCACCCAGATTATGACGTATGTGCAGGATAAGCAGGCCTATTACGAAAAATACCATTTGGGTTTTTTTGAATCGGATTACGATACCTTTGCCTCCGCTTTTATGCCCGATGAGTTTGCGTTGCTCAGGGGTAAAATTGTGCACCGTTTTCTCGAAAAGCTGGCCTCGACTCCGGATGAAAACGCACTGACAGAACGTATCCTCTTTGAATTTGAGGTATATGAAGCGCCCCTGCAGCAGCGATTCATGGAAGAGCTGGCAGCCGTTGCGCAACAGGTGCGGAAATCGGAAGCGGCACGGGCTATTGTATTTGCCGAACAAGCGCACTCCGAGCTAAGCGTAACCATGCGCCTCGGAAGCGATTTGCTAAGCGGTACCATAGACCGTTTATTTTTAAATGCCGACGGGTTGTGGGAAGTGGTGGATTATAAAACCAATCGTATTAAACCGGAACAGATTGAACACGAAAGTTTGAAGTACCAGTGGCAGATTCATATCTACGCCCTGATGCTGAGCAAATTATATCCGCACCAAAAACAATATCCGATTCGTCTCTATTTTTTGCATCTCAACCGTTTTTGGATTCATATTTATTCTTTAAAAGAATTATATTCAATTGAAAAAAGATTAAAGAAAATAATTTTACAGATTAAAGAAGATTTTCCGGTTTGGATGTGATCAATAAAGCAGAGTTGAATATTTTAATTATATGGTAAAACGATCCGAAAGGTACTGCCTTCGTTTGGAATACTTTCAACAATTATTTTGCCATTATATTGATTTAATGTATTCTGACAGCTGTGAAGTCCTAACCCGGTCCCGGTAGGTTCATCATTATTTGTCTGATCCGTACGCGGTTTTGAAGTGTAAAACGGATCAAAAAGGAGAGGAATTTTATCCGCTTCAATCCCAACTCCGGTATCAGATATGGAAATATACACATTGTTACTATCATAAGAAGTACTAACTTTAATCTGTTGAATGGGGCGATTCCACATAGCATCTAATGCATTGTTAAGTAAATTCTCAAATACCTGTACCAAATCGGCGTAAACCATGTTCACGGTAGGAAGCGTTTCATCCAAATCTAATATTTTTTCTACTTCATGTTTAAATCTTAAATTTGCGTTAAAAAAATCGAATTCCCTTTTAATTAATGTATTGATATCTACTTGTTCAACTTTGATTGTATGGTCTAATGAAGTTTTAATCATTAAATTTTGCATCATATTATCTAATTGATCAGCAGCTTGAATAACTTTATCAATAAATTCTTTAGCCTCTCCATCGACCATATCCTGCAAAAATTCAGAATATCCACTGATAACAGTTAGCGGAGAACGAAAGTTATGGACCATGCCCGTGACCATAGAACCAATCAGAGATTGTTTCTCTTTAGCCATTAATGCCCGGGTTTTTTCTTCAACGAGTTTTTCTAATGATGCGTTGAGGGAATTTAATTCTTCATTTTTTTCTCTGAGAGCCTTTCTGTATCTTGCCATTTGAAGTTGTGTTTTAACTTTGGCAATAATTTCTTCCTGGGAAACAGGTTTGGTGATATAATCCATGGCTCCCAGTTTCAGTCCGTTTACAATGTCTTTCCCATTCGTCTGAGCAGATACAAATAGGGCGGGTATATGTGTGGTTTGAGGGTTTTTCTTTAAGTTTTGTAACAGAGCAAAGCCATCCAGCTCCGGCATCATCACATCAAGGATGAGGATATCTGGTTGATATTGCTCAATTAATTTCTCTGCCTTCAAACTATTATTTTCAGTATATATTGTACAATTTAGCTGCCCAAGTATTTTTTCAAAAATACGAAGCAGGATCTTATCATCATCTACAATAAAAACAGAATCGTTTGAATTTATATCCATTGAAAGTATCCAGAACAGCTTATTAATTTCTAACGCTTAAACAATCGGATTCATAAGATAATACTTTAGAGCTTGTTTAAAAATTATGATATTTGAATGATTCTGGAACTTTCCTAACTTTTACCGTATACTTACTAAAACAATTTGGATAATCTATATGAAAAATATTTTTATAAGTAGTCTGATTTTAATTTTGGCGGGGTCTATAGTGGTTGCACAATCTCATCACACGAAGGATGGTTTTCGTAATCCATACCCCGGTTTCGAAAACCGCGGTTTGAGCGATGTATTTAAATGGGCGGTCATCGACCGTATGGCCGGTAAAAAACCCTACCATCCGGATACATACCAATTTACGCAAGAAGAAAATGACGGTAAATGGCTGCGCCAGAATGATTCTACCTTTAGCGTTACCTGGGTAGGGCATTCCACACTACTGATTCAGATAGACGGATTGAATATTCTAACCGATCCTATCTGGAGTGACCGAGCCTCACCCCTATCCTTTGTCGGACCTAAACGCTATATGCCACCCGGACTGCCATTTGAGGATTTGCCGGAGATTGACTTGGTGTTGATTTCACACGACCATTATGATCATCTGGATAAAGAAACCGTACGTAGGCTGGGCAATAAGCCGCTTTATCTTGTGCCATTGGGAATCGGTTCGTTGCTGGAAGATTGGGGAATTACGCATTTTGCGGAATTAGACTGGTGGGACAGTAACCGGGTAAATGGTGTGGAAATGATATGTCTGCCGGCCCAGCATTTTTCTGGTCGCATGCTCACAGACAGGGATAAGCGTTTATGGGCAAGCTGGCTGGTGAACGGTAAAACATTTAAAATCTATTTTGGCGGCGATTCGGGCTATTTCCCCGGATATAAAGAAATCGGTGAAAAATACGGACCTGTTGATTTTGCCGCTTTGCCCATTGGAGCATACAAGCCACGCTGGTTTATGGCGCCGGTGCACATGGGGCCCAAAGAAGCCTTGCAAGCTATGGCCGACTTGAAAGCGCGCACCTTTATTCCCATACACTGGGGAACGTTTGATTTGGCAGATGAAACGTTGGATGACCCGCCGAAGTATCTACATGAACTGATTGCAAAAAAACAGTTGGATGCGCACCATTTCTGGTTTTTTAAGCACGGTGAAACGCGCACAAAGTAAATAGCGAAGACAAATAGGGATTTGCGAAATATCGAATAACGCAGATTTCACAACCCCCGAACCCCCTTTGCTAAGAGGGGATTGGAATTGATGTTAAAGCAACAGGCTCAGTGTAAATAACTCAAAGAAACAGTAGTAATGCCCAGGTAGATAATAATACCGGCAATATCATTGGTAGTGGAAATAAACGGAGCGGCTGCAAGCGCCGGGTCGATATTAAAACGCTTAAACGTGAGCGGTACCAGCGCGCCCACAAAAGCGGCGTTATTAATAACAATAAATAAAGAAACAGCCAGGATAGCGGCAAAAAAAATTCCATCCCAGAAAAACACAATCCCAAATAAAAGTAAAGAAAAGAAAACACTGTTTAACAAGGAAACGCGAAACTCTTTGAACAGTCGTTTTTTTGTGTCACCCAAATTGATATCGCCTGTGGCCAGACCACGTACCACAATAACACTGGCTTGCTGACCGGTCGAACCGCCCATGGCCATAATAATGGGGATAAAGAAAGCGGAAATTACTTTTTGCTGCAGAGTGGCTTCGAAACTATTTAATATAAACGCGGATACAATTTCTCCGAAAAAAGCGACCAAAAGCCAGGGAATTCGCGCCCGGGAAAGCACAAAAGTGGATTCTTCCAGAACTTCTTCATCCGGGGCGCCGGCCATATAGGCCAAATCTTCGGAGCCTTCTTCGCCCAACACATCTACCACATCATCCACTGTAATGCGGCCTACAAGGTGCATGCCTTCATCCACAACCGGTACACTGACCAAATCATATTTGCGAACAAACTGGGCAACCTCTTCCTGGTCCATATCCACCTTTACGTAAAGCACATCCGTGTCCATGATTTCGCTAAGCAGGGTACTGCCTTTGGCGAGAACCAGATCCGTTAAAGAAACGCTGCCGATTAAACGATGATTTTCATCTACAACCCAGATGGAATAAATATCGTCAAATTCTTCCCGGTTACTGCGGATTTCTTCGATGGCGGCGTTGACCGTGGCGGTAGCAGGCATGGCAATAAATTCCATGGCCATAATACCACCGGCTGTATCTTCATCGTGGTGCAGCAGTTTTTTTACATCGAGTGCTTCTTCTTCATCCATTTTTTCGAGCACACGGGCGGCCACGTCTTCATCCAACTCGGAAATAACATCAGCCGCGTCATCCGAATCCATTTGGTCCACCAGCGACGAAATTTCTTCTTCGTCCATACCTTCCAGAACCTGGTCTGCAATCGGTGTGTCTAATTCCGATAGCACTTCACTGGCCAGTTCGGTAGGCAGCAGGTCAAAGAGATATTTGCGCTGGTCTTTTTTGAGGCGGTTAAGAATTTCTTCAATATCAGCCGGATGGAGGTCGATTAAAATATTCAGCAGGGCGGCGTCATTGTGCTGCTCAACGAGGTTTTCAATATCAGGAAGAAAACTTTCGTAATTGATGTTAAGCATGTACTTGCCCCAGGCGTTGGTTGAGTTCGTTGGATAGCGTTTTAAATTCCTGAACCGTCAATTCTTCAGGCCGGCGGTCTAAGCTGACCGACTCCAGTGAATATACGATAGATTTATCATAAATTCTACTCAAACTATTACGTAGCATCTTCCGCCGGGTGTTAAATACACCGCGAACCAGAGTACGAAACAGGGCTTCGTTTTGTAAGCCGTCTACCCGCGGATAAAAGGTTAGGCGGAATACGGCAGAGTCCACGGAAGGCGCAGGAAAAAAATTACCCGGTTTCACTTCAAAGAGGTAGTCGGTTTGGGCGTATGTTTGGCACAATACGGCTAAAATCCCGTACTCCTTGCTGCGCGGCTGCGCTGTGATGCGCCGGGCAACTTCTTTCTGGGTCATCAGTACCGCAGAATGAAAGAGTTGGTAGTTATCTATCAATTTGAATAAAATCGGGGAGGTGATATGATACGGCAGATTACCGAGCGCTTTAACCGGTTGCGAAAAAGAAGTTAGCAATGTGGGGAAATTGACTGTTAGTACATCCTGTTCAATTATATGCAGGGCCGCTCCAAAGCTGTTTTTAAGATGCTCAATCCAGCGGCGGTCAATTTCGATAACCTGAAAAGCAGCGGGGTTGGCCTGTAACACATGGGTGGTTAAAGCGCCTTTGCCGGGTCCGATTTCGATAACGGTATCGTTAGTTGTAATCTGTAACGCATCGACGATTTTTTTCTGAACTAGGGGATTGGTTAAAAAATTTTGGCTGAAGCGCTTTAAGGGACGTTTGGACTCCGGCATGAGCGTTAAATATCTAATTTAAATAAGGAAACAGCATTGGCAGTGGTTACAGACTCGATTTCTTCTACGGGGATATTTTTGAGTTCAGCGATTTTCCGGGCCGTGTGTACTACAAATGCAGGTTCATTGCGTTTCCCGCGGAGGGGAACAGGGGTTAAAAAAGGACTGTCTGTTTCTAACAGTAGCCGTTCCAAAGGTGCGGCAGTAACCAGATCATTGGCATCACTTTTTTTGAAAGTAATATTGCCGGTAAAAGAAATATGAAGGTCCAGTTCCAGAATTGTGTGCAAATAATCCAAATCTCCCGTAAAAGAGTGCATAACACCGCCGGTACGGCCAGCGTCCAACTCGGAAAGCAGATTGTACATATCTTCATGGGAATCACGGTTATGAATAATCAGAGGCAGATTTAGCTCCTGGGCGAGTTGAATTTGGCGGGCGCAAATATGGTGCTGTTTGTCTTTTGGCGCGCGCATGTGATAGTAATCCAACCCAATTTCACCGATAGCCACCACATTTTCATCAGCGGTTAATTCTTTGATTGCCTCTAAGTCGGCCTCCGTGGTTGCCGCGCAGTCGGTAGGATGAATGCCCACAGCAGCGAACACCGTTGCATATTTATTGGCCAGTCCCACCGCCTCCCTGGAGCTTTCCACATCGGTTCCAATGGTGATTATGGCGCTGACGTCCGCCTCGATGGCGCGCTGAATGACCAGTTCGCGGTCTTCATCATACGATTCATATCCCAAATGTGCATGCGTATCAATAAACATGAGATTTCCTTATTCTACCGGACTTCGCTGCCCGACGGTATGTCGTCCGAAACAAACAGTACACTTAAACGGCTTTCCGCAGAGGCGGCCAAAACCATGCCTTCGGAACGTTCGCCGCGCAAAACGGCCGGTTTTAAGTTGGCCACAACAACCACTTTTTTACCAATGAGTTCTTCGGGTGCATATTGTTTGGCGATACCCGCCACAATTTGGCGCTGATTATTTCCTATTTGTACCTGAAGTTTAAGCAGTTTGTTTGACTTTTTGATTTTTTCGGCAGCAATGATTTCCGCTACTTTTAATTTGGTTTTGGCAAAAGTGTCAATGTCGATTTCTTCCACAGCATCCTGGGATTGTTCGGACTGAGAATCGGTTAGCGCCTGTTTCAGCCGTTCAATTTCCCGCTCAATATCCGCATCTTCAATTTTAGTAAATAAAATTTCCGGCTGACCCAAAACCGCTCCTTCGGGCAGGGATTCCGTGTTGAGCGCATCCCAGCGGGGCAATTCGTCCAGTTGCAGCATCACGCGTAACTTCTCGGTGCTAAAAGGAATAAGTGGCGCTGCCAGCACGGTTAGATGACGAATAGTTTGCAGGCAAAGATGGATCGTGGTGGCGCAACTTTCCGGCTCGTTTTGGCGCGTTTTCCAGGGTTCTTTATCATTAAAATATTTATTGGCAAAACGAGCGATGTCCATCAGTTCGCGTACATATGCCTTAAACTGAAAACGGTCAATAAGTGCACCTAATGTTTCCGGCGCCAGTTCCAGACGTTTCTGTAATTCCTTGTCCAAATCGCTTAAGGTATGTTTGGCCGGAACCTTGCCGTCAAAATATTTATGAGCAAACGTAAAGGTACGGTTGATGAAATTGCCGAGAATATCGGCCAGTTCATTATTATGCCGGGCCTGAAATTCCTTCCAGGAAAAATCCATATCGCGTGATTCGGGCATGTTGCCGGCCAAAACGTAGCGCAGGGAATCCGGCTGGAATTTTTTCAGATAATCGTCTAACCAGACGGCGTAATTCCGGCTGGTTGAGAGTTTATTCCCTTCAAGATTGAGGAATTCGTTGGATGGCACATTATCGGGCAGCACATAGTGGCCGTGTGCTTTGAGCATGGCCGGAAAAATGATGCAGTGAAATACAATATTGTCTTTTCCGATAAAATGAATGAGCCGTGTGTCTTCATCCTGCCAGTAGGTTTTCCACAGGTCCTTGTCCCCTTTTTGGGCTGCCCATTCTTTAGTAGCAGAAATGTAGCCAATGGGTGCGTCGAACCAAACATAAAGCACTTTGCCTTTGGATTCCACGCCGTATTTTCGGGCGATATCTGCGGGTATTTCCACACCCCAGGGCAGGTCGCGGGTTACCGCGCGGTCATTGAGTCCGGCGCTGAACCAGCTTTTAATCTGTCCGAGGACATTAGGCTTCCATTCTGAATGCGATGCAATCCAGCTTTCCAGAAAGGATTGGTATTTGGAAAGCGGCAAATACCAGTGAACGGTCTCTTTGTATTCCGGTGTAGCGTTGGTGATGGCACTGCGCGGATTTTTTAATTCTTTGGGACTAAGAGTAGAGCCGCACTTTTCACACTGGTCGCCGTATGCGTCGTCATACCCGCATACAGGACAGGTACCGCGCACAAAACGGTCTGCCAGAAAAATACCGGCTTCCGGGTCGTACAGTTGTTTTTCTTTTTTCAGAATAAATTCGTCCTTTTCAGCCAGCGTGCGGAAAAATTCCTGACTGGTTTCGTGATGCACCGGAGAGGATGTACGGCCATAATAATCGAAGCTCATGCCAAAATCGGCAAAGCTCTGTTTATTCAGCTCGTGGTAGCGATCAACCACTACCTGTGGTGAAACGCCTTCTTTTCGTGCCCGCAGCATAATGGGAACGCCGTGCTCATCGGAACCACAGATGTAAATGACGTCCGAGCCTTTTAAACGGTGGTAGCGTACAAAGATATCTGCCGGGAGATAAGCGCCGGCAAGGTGTCCCAGGTGTATGGGGCCATTGGCGTAGGGCAGAGCGCTGGTTACAAGAATGCGTTTAGACAAAGAAGACTCCTGAAAAATCATAACAACGTTTTTTGATTAATAGAGCCGAATTTAAACCGCAACCCGAATAATTGCAAATGCGATGCGTTATGGTGTGCTTAAAGAATCGGGTAAAAGAGGAATATCTGCAGTGGTGGTTACGTCTGCGGAAATGGAAATATTTACACCTGCGCTGTCATAACCAAACTTAGCGGCATTAATGTGGTACGTGCCGGGTTCCACATTAGTGATTTCGTAGGTGCCGTTATCGCCTGTGGTTACGGAACCGGTTGGCGGTTCGGTAATGACCCGGGCTTTAGCAATGGGTGTACCGGCGGAAGCATCGTACACAGTACCGCTAATGGTACCTGTGGAAATAGTGGCTGTGGGTTCGTCACCACCGCAGGCGCTAAGGAATAGGAAGAAAGTCAGAAACGTTGCAAACAAATATTTCATATTTCACACTTGTTAGATGGTACTTTAATTGACTATGTTTATAGTCGTCGGATATTACAGGAATCTTTAGTAGAATGGAACGGGAAATAAAGATTATAAGTGGCGAGGTACGTAGCGGGAAAACCAGCCGTTTACAAAACTGGCTTGCCGAACATCCTCAGGCGGATGGAATAGTATCGCCTGTTATAAACGGGAAACGTTATGTGCAGCGCATTCGCAGTGGTGAAAAGCGTGTGCTGGATGCTATGGGTAGCGAAGAAGAAGAGGCTTTGTTACGTGTGGGCACTCATCTGTTCCTAAAGGAAAGTTTTGTGTGGGCGCAACAGGAATTACTAGCGTGCACCGGGCAGGCTGACTGGTTGGTGGTGGATGAAATCGGCCCGCTGGAACTGCGGGGGCAGGGTTTAGAACCGGCTTTAAGTAAAGTTTTACGAAAAGGGTCTTTTCCTCTTGTGCTGGTGGTTCGTAAGCGTTTGGTGCAAGTCGTAAAAGAGCGCTATGGCTGGTTGTAAATAAAAAAAGGGTGGTTGCGAGTTGCGCAGCCACCCTCTAAGAATTATTTGTTCAAAATATCTTCAATTTCATCCATAATCTGATTCATTTTTTTCATCGCCATATTAAAAGGCTGCTGTGTTGTCATGTCCACGCCAATGCTTTTTAAGATGGGAATGGCATAATCTGAGTCGCCGGCGCTGAGAAAATTATGAATATACTTTTTACTCATATCCGGACCTTCAGCCAGAATTTTTTGTGAAACCGCTGTGGCGGCACACAAAGAAGTGGCATACTGAAAAACATAAAAATTATAGTAAAAATGCGGAATGTAAGCCCATTCGATACTGTACAAATCTTCAATTTTGGTTATATCCTTATCCGCGCCATAATAGGTTTTTAAAATATCCAAATAGAGCTGACTCATTTTTTCACCGGTCAACGCTTCGCCCTTTTCAGCCAGTTCATGAATTTTTAATTCAAATTCGGCAAACTGTGTTTGACGGAACAGGGTGGTACGGAATGTTTCCAGTTGATTGCCAAGAAGAGAAAGCCGTTCCTGGGGATCCTGAGTATGTTTTAATACATAATCAATCAGGATGGATTCATTAGTAATGGAAGCCACTTCAGCCAGGAAAATAGGATAATGGGAATTAACATAGGGCTGGTTTGTATTGGAATAATAACTATGCATGGTGTGTCCCAGTTCGTGTGCCATGGTGCTCACATCATCATATTTGCCATTAAAATTGAGTAGAATATAAGGATGTACATCATAAGCGCCACCCGAAGAATAGGCGCCGGAGCGTTTGCCTGTATTAGGATAAATATCCAGCCAACGGTTGTTGAAAGCCTTATCCAATGTGGCAATGTAGTCTTTGCCGAGGGGGGCCAGCGCTTTTTTAATCAGTGCTTCAGATTCTTCCACCGTATAATTCATATCTACTTTTTTTACAAGAGAGGGATACATATCATAGTAATGCAAATCTTTTAAATCCAGCATACGTTTACGCAGTTTCAGATAGCGGTGCAAGGTAGCCAGATTTTGATGTACACCCTCAATCAGATTATGATATACGGAAGTGGGGATGTTATTGGCGTTTAAGGCGCTTTCGAGCGAGGATTTATAGTTGCGCACGTTTTTGTAAAAAATATCTTTTTTGACTTCACCGTAAAGTTCGGTGCCAAAAGTGCGTTCGAAATTTTTATAAGCGCCAAAAAAAGCTTCGAACACTTTTTTACGTACTTCACGGTCCGGGTCAGCGCGGTGTAACGTGTAAGCAGCGTCGTCTAAGGCTACACTTTTACCGTCTTTTAAAGTGAGTTCCGGACGAGGCATATCTGCGTTTTTGAAGATACCATATACATCGTATGGTGTATCGCTCATAATGCCAGCCTCGGCAATGACCTTTTCTACCTCTGCAGACATGGTATGCGGCTGCATACGCTGGATGTTATCAAGGTATTGGCGGTAAATCCTTAGTTCCTTTTTTTCTTTAAGGAATTTGTCAATGGTGGTTTTGGGGATGGATAAAATTTCCGGCTCAATAAAAGAGGATGCGCCGCTTAATTTGGTGCCCAGTTGTGCTATTTCCTGGGTCATGGACATGGGGCCGGACTGCCGGGTGTCCTGGTCGGAAAGTTTACCTGCATAAGAGGAGAGCCGTCCGTAGGTTTTCCACATATCAGAGGAAAATTCCAGGCAGTTGTATAGCATATCCGCAGATTGGGCTAATTTACCCTTAAACTCTTGAAAATGAGAAATTTTACTGTCCAATTCTTTTTTCTGTGCTTTCCAGGCTTCATTGCTTTTGTAAAGGTCGGTTAAATCCCATTTGTATTTTGCGGGTATTTTATCCCTGCCCGAGTCAGGGGTGCCGGCCACCAGAGTACCGCTAAACAATAAAAAAGAAGACATGAGAAGTGCTCCAAATAGTTTTTTCATACAAGACTCCTGTAAATAGTTAGTTTATAAAGAAACATACTGCAAACTACGATTGTGCAGTTACTAAAGTTACAAAATAATTACGTCAATTTCGAGACCAAATTCTTATGAAATATTTTTCTCTTATTTAAGCAGCGCTTCCATTTCATCCAAAAGCGTATTCATATACTGCAAAGCCAGAACAACAGGCGCATCCGTGCGCATATCTACGCCGGCCAGTTCTAAAGTGTCCAGGGCGTAACGGCTGTTTCCGCTCTTAAGAAAATTCAGGTACCGTTCCCGGGCCGGAGCGCCTTCCTGTAAAATTTGTGCAGCCAGCGCAGCTGACGCCACAAAACTGGTACTGTACTGAAACACGTAGTAATTGTAGTAAAAATGGGGTACCCGGCTCCACAGCGCTTTGGTTTCCCGGTCTAAAACAAATGCAGGGCCGTGGTATGTTTGATACAGCTCCCCGAAAAAGGCGTCCAGTTTATCCGCGCTCAGGGCTTCACCCTGTTCCACCATTTCGTGTGTGCGCCATTCAAATTCCGCAAAAAGCACCTGGCGGTAAAAAGTTTGCGAGAATTTATCGAGATAGGAATTGAGAAAAGCCAGTTTTTCGGTTTTGCTTTGCGCGTGGTCTATCAGATACTGCTGCAAGAGCGCTTCATTGGTTGTGGATGCCACTTCTGCCAGAAAAATGGGGTAATCGCCGTACACAAAGGGTTGGTGATTAATGGTATGCCAGGTGTGCAGAGCATGTCCCATTTCATGTGTTAGTGTAAATACATCATTTAGGGTGTCGTTGTAATTCATTAGCATATAAGGGTGAACGCCATAGGTGCCAGAGGAATAGGCGCCGGTGCGCTTCCCTTTGGTTTCGTACACATCAATCCAGCCTTCCCGGTAACTGTTCTGTAAAAGCTGCACATAGGCATCCCCAAGAGGTTGCGCGCCTTTCAGGCAAAGTTCTTTGGCTTCGTCCCAGGAATATGTTTTTTCCTTCATCGTGAACAGCGGAGCGCGCAAATCGAAATCATGCACACCGTCTTCTAATGTTAAGATTTCTTTGCGCAGGGCATTGTAGCGGTGCAGCGGTTCCAAATGGGCATGGGTGGCTGTAATCAATCGTTCATAAACTGTTGTGGGAATGGCGTTGGCGTCTAAAGCGGCTTCTAAAGTGGATTGGTAATTTCGCGCCCGCGCCTGAAACAGATGGCTTTTAATGATAGAAGCATAATTGGTTGCCAGCATGTTACGGTGTTCGATGAACGGTTTGTACAGCCCCATGTACGAATCCTTACGCAACCGTCGGTCGGATGATTGCTGGTATTTTCCATACAATCCGTTGGAAAGCGTAACCGGCTGACCCTTTTCATCTTTAATTTCCGGGAAGACAATATCCGCGCTGTCCCAAACGCCAAACACTTCGGCCGGGGCCTGCGTCACTTCGCCCGAAAGGGCCAGGATGCGTTCCTCTTTGGCGGAAAGAAGGTGGGCGCGGGTGCGGAAAATATTTTCGAAATAATGCTGATAGACTTTCAGCCCCGGCTCTTCCTCCATAAACTGCTGAAAGCGCGCATCCTCAAGCAGCAGCAACTCCGGTTCGAAAAAAGAGATGGTCTGGTTAAACTCTACCAGTAAGCCGCTTACCCGGTTATACATTTCCTGATACGTCGAAACCGTGGCATCCTGGTCGTGTTTCATGTGCGCGTAGGCGTACAGTTTGCCCAGCATTTCTTCTTCCTGATGCATTCGGTGAATAAAGCTTAATAATTGGGTAGCGGATTCCACAACGGATCCTTTGAATGCTGCCAGGGCCGCCAAGGAGGCTTGTACCTGCTTAAAACTTTCTTCCCAGGCGCTGTCTGTAGCAAAGATGTGTTCCAATTGCCATTTATACTGATTGTCTATCTGGTCACGGGTGGGTATGTGTGTTGCCATGATTCCCTTTCTTTTGCTTCCATAAAACGGATTGTTTTGGTGTCAGAATGTAAAAAGATGTCGATACATTACAAAATTTTATAGCCGGAATTTGGAAAAAAGGTGGGATTTGGCTTTCAGGTATCTAAGTTCAAAAAAATATTGGATCTATGTCGATTAGTATGGGTAAATATAATTTTAATCGATTTGCCACGGATTTTTAGAACGCAATATAAAATACGAAACAATTTCGTAAACAAACCCGATAATCCTTCGCAGGGATTCAAAGCATTGAATCCCTACGCCGGGCGATACCAATCATTTTGCAGTTTTATCTATGGTGAGATTCAGTGTTTGAGGCGAAAAATTTTGTATTGTACAACATTTTATCGGTGTTTATCAGTGGTAAAGTTATTTTTTTAGAAAATTTACCCAAATAAAACGACATAGAATCAAAACATCGAAAACCGATCTGCAGCCTCATAGGATGCAATGAAGCTTTTTTTCGTTTCCGATTATGCTTAGATTAAATCTCGTTGAAATCAAGGCATCCACATGACGTTACACGAAAAGGCACAAACGGTTAAACAACTGGCGCTACAAGCCGGGTTCCAGAAGGTTGGTATTGCCGAAGCCAAACCACTTCCGAAAGCTGATTATCTAACAGAATGGCTGGGGCAGGGGCAGCACGGCACTATGGAGTGGATGGAACATTTTCTGCAAAAACGGATGGATGTGCAACAATTTTATCCCGGTGCCTGTTCCGTGATTATGGTTGCGCATAACTATTATTCAGCCGAAGCGCACAGCGACCGGCCACAAAAGGGGAAAATAAGTCGCTATGCCTGGGGACAGGATTATCATAAAATCATCAAGAAAAAATTGAAACATGTGTTGCGTGCGTTACAGGAAAGCATCCCCGGTCTCGAAGGCCGCCTTTTCACAGACACCGCACCGATTCAGGAAAAGTTATGGGCCGAACAGGCCGGTATTGGCTGGCAGGGAAAAAATACGAATATCCTGACTCGTGATTACGGTTCCTGGATTTTTCTTGGCGGTATAGTCATCAACCAAAAACTGGAATACGACCGGCAGATTCAGGATTATTGCGGTTCCTGCACAGCGTGTATCGACGCCTGTCCCACCCGGGCGCTTACGCCTTACCAACTGGACGCCAGGCGCTGTATCTCTTATTTAACCATTGAATACCGTGGACAGGAACTACCCGAGGAGCTGGCTCCCAAACTTGGTAATTGGGTGTTCGGCTGTGATATTTGTCAGGATGTGTGTCCCTGGAACCGGAACGCCCGGCCCACAACCGAAACCCGCTACCAACCCGCACCGGAAAATATCCAGCCGCAGCTCGCAGAGCTTTTACAAATTACGGAAGAAGATTTTAAGAAACGTTTTAAAAAAACACCGGTTTTTCGTGCCAAATACTCCCATTTTAAACGAAATGTGTCCAATGCTCTGCAAAACAGCCATTCCGCTTAAGCCTGCCGGATAACCCTCGACTAATGATAGTGAGGAAGAAGCAAACGCAGGGAGAAGCATTATGACAATGAAAATCACACCACCGGAAATGACGCCACCGGAGAAAGTGCAATCGCCGCCTAAACAGCAAGCGGTTCACACCGGGAAAGAACAGGCCGCAGCCATTGGCCAGGATCAATTTAAATCTGCAGCACCGGTTATTCCCAACGTGTATGACAAACTGGGGCAGTTGCAGGGAGTACCTAAAAAGCATAAAACCTTGTTAGACCAGTTTAAAACACTGCAACAATCTGTTGGAGAGCAATTAAACGCGGTATTGGATTCCATCTCTAAAAACAGTGATCAGGCAGAATTGGTCGGTAAAGCACACGACGAACTTAAATCTTATTTTGCTGACAACCCTGAAGCTTTACAACAGGTAGCGGCCGGTGAAATACCCGAATACTGGAATGTGGAGAATACAGCTAAACGCATGTTCGGGATTGTAACCGCCGGATATAATCAGGAAATGGATGTGGAACAATTTTACCAGACTGCCGTGGATTTTGTGAACCAGGCTTATGATGAAGTGCATGATATGATAGGCTTTGATTTCCCGTCTCTCGTTACGGATACAAAAGAAGCGTTGCTGAATGGTCTGGAACAGCTCAAAGACGGTGTGGCCGTGGATGAAATCCAGTTTGCGCCGGCAGAGGATTCCGCCGAATAGTTTGTTTTACACCTTAATTTTTGTACATTTATGCTTTGGAATTGAAACGGAGTATGAATGCTACAAAATGATATAGAATATTGTGAACAAAGTTTACCGAAGGTTTCGCGCACATTTGCGCCCACCATCCGCATGCTGCCCAAAGGGCTTCGTTTACCTGTGACCGTAGCTTACCTGCTTTGCCGCATAGCCGATACCGTGGAAGACAGCGAAGCCCTGACACTGCAACAGAAAAAAACCATGTTGGAGCGCTACTCCTATATTTTTACTTCATCCGATTCACAATCCCTGCAAGAATTTTTAAGTATGGTGCCCGTCCTGCCAATATCAACACCCGACGACCAGTTGGTGTATGATTTGGAACGGGTTTTACGTGTTTTTCATTCCTTTTCCGCTTCGGTTCAGGAACATGTGGGACGCTGGGTGGTGGAGATGTCCCTTGGGATGCGAAAATTTGCTCAGGCTCAACAGAAACGGCGCTTTTCTTTTCTTAAAAATATGCGCGAGCTTGATGAATACACCTACTATGTAGCCGGAACCGTGGGGTATCTGCTTACCGAATTGTTTTCGCATTATTCGCAAAAAATTACACCGCCACTCAAACACAGCATGGAACAACTGGCCGGTTCCTTTGGCAAGGGATTACAGATGGTGAATATCATTCGCGATATGACCACAGACCTGCGTCGCGGGCAATCCTATATTCCGGACGAACTGCTGACTAAATACAAACTTACGCGCAAAACTATTTTTAACCAGGAAAATGCGGACCGGGCCGAGCAATTGTTCAATGAATTGATTCGCAATGCCGTGGAGCATTTGGACCGGGCTTTGGAATATATTTTACTCATTCCCAAAGAAGAAACAAAAATACGTCTGTTTTGTATGCTGCCTCTGTTCTGGGCTATGCGCACTCTGCAGAAGATACAGGAAAATACGCTGGCGCTTTTAGGAACAGAAAAAGTAAAAGTTACCCGTTCTATGATTCGTAAAGAATATGTGCTGGCGCTGATAAATATGCGCTCCAATCGCCTGATGCAGCTACACTACCGCAACCTGCGCAAAGATTTTGATTCGCTGATGCTTTCAGCCGGATAAGAGCCAATTGCCAATTCCCAATTTCCAGTTCCCAATTCCTACTTCCTACTTCCTACTTCCCAGTCCCGTGTTTCCTGAAAAGTCAAGATGGCCAATCCTTTACACTATTCCTGATTTTAAAATCCCCCTTATAAAAAATTGCATCCCAGAAGAAATTCATTGTATTTTAAACGATGCAAAATGAAGCGCTCAACACCTATCTTACCCAATTTTTCGGTTCGGACCTTCCCTTGTTTTTACAAACCCGGCCGGAGCCCACAGCTGTTCGCGTTAACACGTTACGCAGCAATGCCCGAGCTTTTTCCGAACGTTTGAAAGCATGGGGGCTTCCGGTTGAAGCGGTTTTGTTTAATCCCGATGGATTTGTTGTACACGAGGACACGCTTCCCTTAAGCCACACACTGGATTTTTTCAAGGGTGATTTTCAGTACCAGGGGATTTCGTCTCAGCTGCCTGCCTTGGCGCTGAATCCCAAACCGGGGGAACGGGTGTTGGATATGGCGGCTGCGCCCGGTTCCAAATCCACCCAGATGGCGGCGCTTATGCAAAATCGCGGGCAACTTTTCCTTAATGATGTTTCACGTTCGCGTTTGCAAGCCTTAAATGCCAACACTCAAAAAGCGGGTGTGTACAATCACGTGCTGCTTAATCTCGGCGGTGAACAAATGGGAACGCTCTTTCCCAATTATTTTGACAAGGTTTTGCTCGACGCGCCTTGCAGCGCCCTCGGTACCCTGCCGGCTCATCCGGAAATTCCTCTTTGGTGGTCCCATGAGAAAATGAACCGGTTGATCGGCATCCAGATGCGTTTACTTATTTCGGCATTTAAATCCCTAAAACCGGGCGGTGAATTGGTCTATTCGACCTGTTCGTTTACACCGGAAGAAAATGAGCTGCAAATACTAAGCCTCTTAGAGAAATATCCTATGGAAATCCTTCCGCTTTCATTACCGGGAACGGAATCGTTTTTAAACGGGATGACCGTATACCAGGGACGAACCTTTCCGCAGGAAATGAAACGTGCGCTGCGTGTGTTGCCGCATCTGCATGGGATGGAAGGGTTTTTTGTCATAAAATTACGGAAGAGTGGTATGCACAAACCGCCTAATGCCGCGCGCATGGCTTCCTTTAAAGAAACACGGGATGCAGAACATCCGGAGGTAAAACCGGATTTGGATGAAATTTCGGAAACCTGGGGCATCTCCGGGGATTTTTGGCAAAATTTCCGCTATGTGCGCACCAGCAAACGGCTATGGCTGACAGCGCCGGAAGTAACCCGGATTCCGGAAACCGGATTTACCAGCGCCGGGCTGCTGCTCGGAGAAAAAAAACAATTTATGTGGAAGTTGTACAATCAGGGTGTGCGTCTGCTGGAATCGCACCTCACGAAACGCGTCTATCAGCCTCAGGCAGAGGTGTTGCGGGAATTATTTGCAACCGGCAGAGGCGAGGTGCCCCCGTTAAAAAATGGTTATTATGCGCTGGAATGGAACCATCGCCTGATTGGCAGTATTTATGTGGAAGCTGGGTGCGCTCAAATAAAATTGCCGCACCGCTTTCGTTTGATTCTGTAACTATTCTGTGGGTACCCGATGCAATACAGTTTATTTGATGATGAAAATATCAGCCGGATTGGCTTCCAAAAAGCCTTAAAAGAATTCGATTTACTTGCCGCTCTCAGGCATTTGCAAACCTGGCGATCCACGCTTGACGCGCCTAAAAATATCGATGATAAAATGGATGCTGTACACAGGCTGCAACAACACGTGTTTGCCCAAAACGATGCCCTAACGGCTGCGCTGGGACAGTTGTTCCGCGAACTTGAAAATACGGATTATCTGCGACCCTTAGAAACGGAATTCCGCTTTTTAAAAGAAGGGTTGCTGCGTGCCCTGGCAGAACGTATTACACCCAAAGATTTTGAATACATCATACCGGGCTTACATCCGGCTGAAGTGTTGTTGGAATTAAAGGAATACGACCGTTCCGTGGAACTGGCCCAGCGATTTTTACAAACCTACGGCGAGCACCCCGCTTTGCGACAAATGCAGGGCTATGCTCTGTTTAAACTGGGGCAGGAAGCGGCCGGATTAACCGCGTTCACGTTTGCTCTGTTCGCTGACCCGTTAAGCTGTAATGTACGTTTTTTACCACCCGGCTCGGTTGTGAATAAATTTGTCTTTTTACAACATAAATTTGGCCGAAGCGAAACAGCCTGGCTGCGCCTGCCCTTTGCGCTGTGGCAGGATGGTATAACGTACATTAGCCCCAAAGCCACAGCCTATGAATTGATGCTTAAAGAACGGATTGAAGCAAACCGGAAACAGGCTGCGCGCGATCCGAAAATTAATATGCTGCATTTTAACTGGCTGCTCTATGTGGCGGAAATGGAACGGTTGCGTAAAAACGGGCAGGGGGAAACGAATTATTTAAAAGAGCTGCGGCATGAAATGCAGCAGCTCAACAGGGATTTATTCTCCGCATATCTCAGTATGCTAAGAACTTATAAAAATCTTTAAATTCAACTAAGACCAAATATGTTTTTAAATACATAACCGGCCATTTTGGGGTTTTCCTTTAAGCGGCGTGTGGAATAAGGGTACCACTCTTTTCCGTATGGTACATACACCCGCAAGCGATGACCGCTGTCTAAAATAATCTTACGCAGTTGCTCATCCACACCAAGAAGCATCTGAAATTCATACTGTTCCGGTTTAA
Organism: Calditrichaceae bacterium; assembly: GCA_024762535.1. Classification (GTDB taxonomy): domain Bacteria; phylum Calditrichota; class Calditrichia; order Calditrichales; family Calditrichaceae; genus JANTHG01. The sequence goes on along the minus strand of JANTHG010000009.1, from coordinate 17,748 downwards.
GCTGCAACCGTTCAATTACACTCATGGCATACCATACCAAAATTTCATCGTGGGTGGCAATACCGGTATAACATCCGTTTCGGAGTAACTTTTCCAGGTTGAACTTATAGTTTTCATTGATAATAGGCATCTGTTTGTACGCAATCTCGCGCGGTTCTACATAAATACCTTTACAAAAACGCAAATTCGCCTGGTGGGTTATCAGATGATTAATATCATCCGACGTACGCCGCATGTAAGCCTGAATAACGGTTCCCACATGGTCACCAAATTCTTCTTTCAGGCGCAAATACATATCTATGGTATTGCTGGTAGTTGTGTGGTCTTCCATATCGATCCGCACAAAATTATTACGTTTGGTGGCTTCGGCTACAATTTTACGAATGTTCTGAAAGCAGAATTCTTTATCTATCAACAGACCCATTTGTGTGGGTTTTACAGACAGGTTGGCGTCCAGATGTTCTGCATCAATGGTTTCTAAAATGCGCATGTATTCAGCCACCGCTTCTTCTGCCTCTTCGCGGGATTTACTCTCTTCGCCCAATAAATCCATAGTGGTCATAATGCCTTGTGCATTCAGTTCTTTGGTGGTGCGTACGGCATCCGCCAATTGGGACCCTGCAATATAATTTTTTGAGAAGTAACCGACAATCGGTTTAGGGACAAATGGAATGCTCCAGACGACTAATTTATCAAAAAAGCTCATATCGACTCCGTTTAACAGATAAAAATCCGGTTAATATCAGAAACAAAATTTAAAAGTTCTCACATATAGATTCAATATAAATTTTGAATTTTTATTGCAAAACAAGAGTTTACTCTATTTGCAGATTTTGTTATATTTTCTGTAATAATAAAAAAAAGGAGAATACGATGTTAAGTAAACGAATGGAAGAAACATTTAACCAACAAATCAATTATGAATTTTTTTCTGAATATTATTATATGGCCATGGCAGCCTATTGCGAAAGCATCGACCTACCCGGTTTTGCCTCCTGGATGATGGCTCAGGCTTTGGAAGAACATGAACACGCCCTGCGCTTTTACCGCTATTTATTAGACCGGGACGCCAAGCCTACCTTTGCCGCCATTGATGCACCGCAAATAGAGTACGATTCTATTTTGGATATGTTCGAACATGTTCTGGAACATGAAAAATTCGTTACTCAGAAAATTACGGAATTATATAAAATTGCTTTGGAAGAAAATGATTTTCCATCTCAAGTGGAATTGCAGTGGTTCATTAAAGAACAGGTCGAAGAAGAAAAAACAGCCAAAGATATTATTCAGCAGTTACGCTGGGTAGGTGATAAATCCACAGCGTTGTTTATGCTGGATCAAAAAATGGCAGAACGTGGGTCTGCATTGAATTCACCCACTGCCACTGAATAGTAATCTGTTCTAATAAGAAATAAAAAGGGCTGCTCCGTTGGGGGCAGCCCTTTTTTGTTTACTTACCGTTTTGTTTTTCAAGCAGTTTAAAAATATCACTTTTGGTGGAAAGAATCAGAAAATCTTTGTCCGAAAACGTTTCCTGGTAGGTTTCCAGTGTTTTAAGGAATTTGTAGAAATCCCTGGTGTCTGCATTACGGTTGTATTCCGACGCATAAATGGCAGTGGCTTTGGCGTCAGCTTTACCAATTATTTCCTGTGATTTCTGGTAAGCCTCGGATTGAATACGTTTAAGCTCCCGTTCTTTATCGCCTAAAATCTTAGAGGCTTTCCCCTGCCCCTCGGAACGGAATTTATCGGCAATACGTTTACGTTCCGTAATCATCCGTTCATATACTTTTTTACGCACATCTTCGTAGTAATTCAAACGTTTAAAACGTAAATCCAGCAGTTCGATGCCCAATTCCATGGTGCGCTTGGACGCTTTGGCCAGAATTTCCCGGGTGATTTTCTCACGCCCGATTTTAATCTTAGGAAAAACCGTGGACAAATCGGCTTCCTGCAGGGTATCAATCTCTGTAGTAGAAGGTTTCCGGTTGGTGCTGCGGATGATTTCACGCAAAGTGTGGTTGGCTATTGCATTGCGTGTTTCACCGTCTAAAATATCATCTAAGCGTGCCTGAGCGCCACGTTCATCCCGTACACGCTGGAAATAGAGCAACGGATCATGAATACGCCAGCGGGCATAGGTATCGACCCAGATGAATTTTTTACCTTTGGTGGGAATCTGATTAGCGTCCCCGTCCCATTCCAGAAATCGTTTTTCAAAAACATTGGCCTCTTCAATCAATGGTAATTTAAAATGAATCCCAGGTGTTACAATCGGATTGCCAATGGGTTTTCCGAAACGTGTGATAATGACTTGTTCACTTTCGTTTACAATATAGGCGGATGATATCACCGCTATTAGAACAAGCAGGCTGATAATTCCGATAAACAGGCTGGATTTATTTCGCATTGTTAATACCTCCGTTTTCATAGTTGAACAAGGGTAGAATACCGGAGGCCTTATCATCGGTAATAAGTTTACGGCCAATCTTGTTTAATACTTTGCTCATGGTTTCTAAATACAAACGCTGGCGGGTTACTTCGCGCGCTTTTTTATATTCATTGTAACGGGCTCTAAAACGATCCGCTTCACCTTTGGCTTCGTTAACCCGTTCCAGAGCATACCCGTGGGCTTCTTCAATTTTACGCTGCGCCTCCCCTTTGGCTTTGGGGATGACTTTGTTGTATTCGGACAAGGCCTGGTTAATTAATTTTTCTTTTTCCTGTTCCGCTTCGTTCACTTCGTTAAATGAAGCTTTTACTTCATCCGGCGGATTTACATCCTGTAAGACAACTTGTTCCACTTTAATACCGGTTTCATATTGATCGCAAAGTTTCTGCAATTTTACGGAAACCGCATCAGCCAGTTCCTGCCGGCCAACAGTGATCACTTCATTTACCGTGCGGTCACCCACAACTTCACGCATAACCGCTTCATTTATATCCCTAAAAGTCTGTTCTGCGTTACGGACTTTAAAAAGGAATTTATACGGGTCGGTGATCCGGTATTGTACAATCCACTCCACCTGCGCTGCGTTCAGATCGCCGGTAAGCATGAGTGATTCGTCTTTATAACTGGAACTGGAATACTGGGTACGTACACCGGCGCGCAGAGTGCGAAAGCCAAATTCCTGTTTTAGCTGGCGCTCTACCGGTACTTTGATAACCGTTTCGATACCAAAAGGTAATTTGAAGTTTAAACCGGGAGAGGCCGAGCGTGAATATTTTCCGAAACGGAGTACAACCCCCATTTCTTCCGGACTGATTGTGAAAAATCCTGAAAAAATAAATACCAGAATCAGGATTCCGCCCACTACTATTTTTAAGGTTTTACCCGAAATATCAGGCGGTTTAATATTGTTCAGATCAAACTGAGGATTTTGTTGATTCATAAAGTTTGCCTCCTGTTTATATGGACCAAATGTAATTTACATACAATAATGAATTCAAAATATTCAATTTATACCAGGAATCAAAGTGAAAAAGTATTTATTCTTTAGAGAATAGCACGGAAATAAAAAAAAGGTTTATTTTTGTACACCCTATTGACTTTTATTTTGGGATTCCCTACTTTTGGTGTACTCTGGTACATTTAAAAGGATGGATTATGAAAACCTTAACCGAACGTCAAAAAGAATTGTTAAAACTCATTGCCCGCAATATTGAAGAAAAAGGCTACCCGCCTTCTTATCAGGAATTAGCAAATCACATGAATATCAAATCCAAATTTGCCATTCTAAAGCATATCGATGCTTTGGTCAGTAAAGGCTTTCTGGAGAAAGATTCATCGGCCCGCGGTTTGCGCATCATCGATCCCGAATATGCCCCGGGCAGCAAAACGGAAGTGAATGTACCGCTCATCGGAAGGGTGGCTGCGGGATTCCCCATATTAGCTCAGGAAAATGTGGAACGCTATATCCCCATTCCCCGTGCCATGATCAAATCCGAAGGCCGCTATTTTGCTCTTAAGGTTCGTGGCGACAGCATGATTAACGCCGGTATCTTCGAAGACGATTTGGTGGTTGTTAATTCTACCAATTCCGCCCATAACAAAGAAATTATTGTGGCGTTGCTTAACGACGAGGTTACGGTAAAGCGATTGATTACCAATCAAAAACAGGTCTATTTAAAGGCTGAAAATCCTGCCTATGATGACATCTACCCACAAGGCGAGTGGTCCATTCAGGGTAAAGTAGTCGGACTGATTCGGGAAATTCATTAAGCCATGATGCACCATAAAAAGACCTCTGCAGAACCGATTTCTATTTCCGCTGACAAGGAATTCTATAATATTCCCTTACTCGGCGAAGTACATTTGGAAGATACAAATGGTTCCGGCGGGAATTATTCGCTGGGTGAATTGATCCGTAATTTTCGCAAATTGGATCAGCGTTCGCTGACGGTACGCACTCTGGATAACGGTTTGGAAGGTGACGGCATCTTCCATGGCGATTATCTGACTGTTGACTTAAACGCAAAAGTGCGCAGCGGCAACATTGCCGCGGTTCGGCTGGGCGAAAAAGTTATTATTCGTAAAATATATTTTAACAATCCCTTCATACGGCTCGAAACAACCGATTCCTTTAATGCCCCCTTAATAGTGGACAGTAAAACGCCGGGATTTGAAATCATCGGTAAAGTGCACACGGTCATCCGGGAATTGTAAAATTTTTTAAAAGAGTTTTTCCTATCCGAAAACAAATACTACTAAATAATCTAAATGCAAAACGGCCGGCGGAATATAATTTCCACCGGCCGTTTTTGTAATCAAAAAAAATTAGTTGGTAATCGCTTCTGCATTGTGCGTTAACACTTTCAGCTTTTTAAAGAATACAAGCAGCAGTGCGCCAAAGGCAAAACAGAAGACCGCAATGCCCGTAAAAACTTCCAGTTCCCCTGCGTTACTGGCCAGCTCTCCCACCAAACCGGCTAGTTTGTTCCCCAAACCGGTAGCGGCAAAATAGATACCCATCATGATGGATGCGTATTTGGCAGGCGCCAGTTTAGTGATAAAAGAAAGGGCCACGGGTGAAATGGATAGTTCGCCTATCACCTGCAAGAGATACGAAGCAATGAGCCAGATCAGCATGGCTTTAACGCCTGTGGCCGCTTCTAAGGCTGCGCCGGACATCATTAAAAACCCAAACCCCATAATAAACGTACCAATGGCCATTTTAAACAGAGAAGATGCTTCTTTACCTTTTAGTTGCCGTTTAGCCCAAAAAGAGGCCACAGCGGTTCCCAGGATAATCACAAAAAATGCCGGAACAGACTGAAAGAGGCTGGTGGGAATTTCCCAACCCAAAACCACCCGGTTGATTTTGGCCTTAGTGTACAGGTTCATCAACCCCCCGGCCTGTTCGTACGCACCCCAGAATACAATTACAATCAGAAATGAAATGAGCAAAACAATAATGCGGTCTTTTTCGATTTTTGTGAGTGGGGTATGTTCTTTTTTGCCTTCAGTCTTTTTAACAGGGAGTAGGTTACCCACATCTTTAAGATATTTTTGTCCCCAGATATACACAATTTGCCCCAGCAGCATACCAATGCCGGCCAATCCGAATCCGTAGTGCCAACCGTACACTTCACCTACGTATCCCACCAAAAGTGGCGCGCTGGCTGCTCCTATATTTATACCAATATAAAAAATGGTAAAACCGCTGTCCCGCCGGCTGTCGCCCTGTTTATACAAGCCGCCGACCATTGTTGAGATATTGGGTTTTAGTCCACCCACGCCTGTAATGATAAGCGCCAGTCCGGTATAAAAAGCCACCATATTGTCGATAGCTAAAGTAAGCTGGCCAAGCGCAATAAACATTCCGCCAATAAAAACGGTTTTCTTCTGACCCAGCAAACGGTCGGCCACATATCCGCCGGGAATAGACATTACATACACCAGCATGGTGTACCAGCCGTACAGAGCCAGGGCATCGGTATTTGACCAGCCCAAACCGGGATTGGCACCCATGGTCTCTTTGGTTAAATACAGTACCAGAATGGCGCGCATTCCATAAAAACTAAAGCGCTCCCACATTTCGGTAAAAAATAAAATTGCTAATCCCTTAGGATGACGAGATGTCATTCGGCCTCCTTGATAAGGTTACATGTTATTCGTTTTAATGATTTAAGAAGTAGGTTTTCGGAAAAAATTACCCACTATGATAGTTATTGTTGAGCCTATTAGTACAAACCAGGTCCAGTGCACATAGGGAGGTTGTCCCATAATGATCGGCGGCAGACTTACCAGTAGCATGGCAATAATACCGGCTGTAAAACCCACTAATGCTCCTGTTTCCGTAACGCGTTTAAAAAAGAGCCCCAGTAAAAAGACGCCCAGTAAACCGCCGTAGGTTATAGAAGCGATTCCCAAAGCGATTTCCACGACGGAATGGCTCATGGAAATAAAAAGGAAGGCGACTAATATCAGAATGATACCGGCCACAATAGTAAACACCCGCGAAACAAACAGCTCATTTTTAGCTGGTTTATTTTTCCCGAATATGGGACGGTACAAATCGAACATGGCGGAACTGGAAAGCGAGCTCATGGAACCGGCCAGTGTGGACATGGCCGCAGCAAACAACCCCGCCACAATCAATCCTTTAATACCTACCGGAAGGTAGTGAATGATGTAATAAGGGAAAATTTCATCTGGTTTGTGGAAGGGAGCAGCTGGGTTGCTAATGGCAATGCCGTTGAAAAATTTATAGAGCAACAATCCTACACCCATGAATAAAATAAACTGAAACATAATTAATATGCCGCTGGCAATAATCGCTTTTTGGCTGTCGCGCAAAGATTTAGTACTTAGAAGCCTTTGTACAATCAGTTGGTCCGTACCGTGTGAAGCCATGGAAAGGAACGTGCCGCCTATAAAAGCACCCAGGAATGTATAGGGTTTACGGAAAAAATCTGCCATAGAAGTTCCGAAATCAAAATTAAAGATTTGTAATTTTGATTGCATATCCACCTGAGCGGGTGTCTGCCCCCAAAGCAGGAATAAAGCAATCAGTGCGCCGCCGATATAAATCGTCATTTGAAGCACATCGGCCCAGATAACGCCTTTGACTCCACCGGTATACGTATAAATTAGAGAAACGGCGGCAATAATAATAATGGAAAGTATATAGATTTCGCTATTACTCCAGGGTTGAAAAAAAGCAGTAGTCTTAAAAATTAAGGCCAAAGGGATAGCTGTGGCAAACAGGCGAACGCCATCAGCGGCAATACGGGTAAATAAAAACACAACCGAAGAATAGCGGCGCAGACGGTGTCCGAAACGCTGTTCCAAAAATGCGTAGGCCGTGGCCATTTTACCTTCTTTGTAAGCAGGCAGAAAAAACAGGGCAATAATGGTACGTGCTGCTAAATATCCTAATGTTAGCTGTAAAAAATTCAGGTTGGCGATATAAGCGAGGCCCGGCAAACTGATAAAGGTGAGGCTGCTGGTTTCGGCAGCTACAATGGAAAACGCTACCGCCCACCAGGGAACACCGCTTCCACCGAGGAAATAGTCGTTTAAGGATTTTTGTTTACCACCGGAAAAAGAACCGATTAAGGCAACAATGATTAAATAAATCACTATAATTCCCACATCAAGTCCGGTAATCCCTGTGACGTTCATGTATGCTCCTGTTTTCTTTAATAATGTAGACGATAAATTTACCAAAAGTATCTTTGAATGCAAGTTGTGCCGGCGCTAATTTGGGGAAATAGGTTTTTTTATATTAAATAAGTATTTTGTTCTTAAAGATTTTAAGCTTTAAGACGACAAAAAAGAAAATGTCTTTTTAGGAGAACTATTGTGGCAGATACTATAAAAAAAGCATTAATAGTTGATGATGAAGAATCATTGAGGGAAATTATTACCGAAGTATTGAGCATGTTAGAGATAGAGTCCATAGTAGCAGAAAACGGACAGCAGGCTATTGAACTTGCTGAGCAGCATAAAGAAAATGTAGATCTGTTTCTAATCGATTTATTCATGCCCAATATGTCCGGCCAGGAAACCTTTGCCAAACTCAATGAATTAATTCCGAATAAAACAGTTATCTTTATGTCGGGCTTTGATCGTAGCAACACCTCGCTGGCCGGAGAGATGCCTCCTAATCAATATTTTTTAAAGAAGCCCTTTGGTATTATGGAATTAAAGGATTTGGTGGCTTCTATTATGTAGGTGAGTTAATGTTCCGGGATGCAGATTCATCTGTATTCCAGATTCTTTTTAGTCCTGCTTCTATTCCTTTTGCCATACCCAGCTTGCGTTCCGCCGGATAACTGAGACAGTGCGAAACGTAACGCACACCTTCCAGAACCCTATCACGATTAATATGCTGATGTCCATACACATGCGTGTGTGAACCCAGTTCTCTGATTTGCCTTTCAATGAGCCCGGAACCGGCTACCCGGCTGAAATTGAACTTGGGATTACGGTCGTATTTACGGATTTTTTCGGGGTCCGGTTTAAGACTGTCACCAAACATCATTTCCTGCCTGGGTAAAAAATGGCTAAATGAAATGACAGGCAAACCCTGTGTTTGCAGTAACCCGAGTTTGTTGAAATCCGCAAAAAAGGAGGCCGCGTCAAAGGGCTGCTGTGCATCCGGCCAGCGTATGTAGTACTTATCGGCCCAGGGAAAATTTTCAGCATCCTCGCCCGGTTTCGGCCAATACAGACTGTGGCTGTCTTCAATGGAGGCGCTGTACCATGAAAATAGCGGAACAATCCAAACGGTAGCTCTTCCTTCGGCGTCCAATAACTGAGGTTCCACATCGATTCCTTCATCACGACACCAGTTCAGTAAACCGTGAAATTTTTCAATGGAGTCGCGCCACTCGGAATTGTGTACCCACAGGTCATGATTGCCTGGTACAAAAAAGAGATGCTTAAATTTGGATTTTAACTCAAGCAGGGTTTGCTGAAGCAAAGCCAGATCGTGCGCCACATCTCCGGCAAGAATGAGTGTATCATTCATAAAATCCGTATTTGAAAGATTCGCAATCCAGAGCGCATTTTCCGTAAAATCAACGTGTATATCCGAAATACAATATATATGCAATTGATATCCCAACTAATTGAAAAATGAATACAAGACTGTATTCAAACTATGATTTTTCTCTGTTTTTATCAAGAATATATTTAGAATTATACCAATCGTTCCCGGAATAACAGCTCTGATAATCTGCCAGAAGTATATTTTAAAAACTAAATTAAAATGTTATTATCGTGTTTTTATACATTTTTGTGACCGTCCCCATGCCTGGTAACAAAATTTATATTATATTAAAAGATATTGTTTTTAAGGATTGTACTAGAAAATATGGATGTCATTGTTCCTTTAAACTTTCCTGCGTTTGATTTATATTGGAACAGAGTTGACCGAATCTATAAATTAATTAAAGATCTGATTTGATATCCCGAATCATTGAGCTAGAATTTAATTCACATACAGGAGACGACAGTGGAAAATTATTTTAAGAAATACCCTACTTCAGATGGATTTTTTGGGAAATATGGGGGTGCATATTTGCCTCCACAACTCATTGAACAATTTCAGAAAATCACCGAAGCCTATATGACCATTAGTAAATCCCACCATTTTATTTCGGAACTACGCAATATCCGCAAGCATTATCAGGGTCGGCCCACACCGGTTTATTTTGCCAGTCGTTTGTCGGAGCTGGTGGGTGGCAGTCGTATCTATTTAAAACGGGAAGATTTAAACCACATGGGTGCTCATAAACTCAATCATACCATGGGGGAAGGATTACTCGCAAAATACCTGGGGAAAAAGAAGTTAATTGCCGAAACCGGCGCCGGGCAGCATGGTGTGGCTGTGGCAACCGCAGCAGCACATTTTGGCTTAGAAGCGGAAATCCATATGGGTGAAGTGGATATTAAAAAAGAATATCCCAATGTGATTCGAATGAAATTACTAGGTGCCAAAGTGGTTCCTGTAACTCACGGCGCCAAAACGCTGAAAGAAGCGGTAGATTCGGCATTTGACGCTTACCTGAAAAATCCCGAAGAAATGCTGTTTGCCATTGGTTCGGTGGTTGGCCCTCATCCTTACCCTATGCTGGTGCGAGACTTCCAGCGGGTGGTTGGCATAGAAGCGCGTGAACAGTTCTTCGAAATGACCGGTGAACTGCCCGACAATCTGGTAGCCTGTGTGGGTGGCGGTAGCAACGCTATGGGTTTGTTCTCTGCCTTTTTGGAAGATGACAGCAAGATTTTTGGTGTAGAACCGGCCGGTAAATCTTTTAAGTCGGGTGAACATGCTGCTACACTGACTTACGGTAAAGAAGGCATAATCCACGGATTTAATACTTATTTGCTGCAGAACGATAAAGGGGAACCGGCCGAAGTCTATTCCATTGCTAGCGGACTGGATTATCCTGGTGTTGGGCCCGAACATGCCTTTTTGAAAGATAAGGGACGTATAAATTATGTTACCGCTTCGGATAAAGAAACCCTTGATGCTTTTTATACGCTCAGCCGCGTAGAAGGAATTATTCCTGCCTTAGAAAGCGCCCATGCGGTCGCCTATGCCATGAAATTAGCCCGCGAGACTCAATATGAATCCATTCTGGTTAACTTGAGCGGACGGGGCGACAAGGATATTGATTTTATAGTAGATAATTATGGATTTGGAGATAAGCAGTAACTAGTTCTCTTTCCGAAAAAAAGTGGTTGACCAATTTGGGTTGACCGCTTTTTTATTTTTGCATAAACGCTGCCATGCGCTGCTTCCATTCTTTGGTAGCTGCAAGGTAGGCAAAGTTATCCGCAGCAGAAACCGAATACTGTTCCATCTGTACCAACAATTCCTGGTTGGTCATCTGTTTGGTCATTTCCAGGGCCAAATCCGATCCTTTTAATATTTCTTCTGCAATGGCATACGCCCGTTGTAAAAGCTGCTCTACGGGCACCGCTTCATTCACCAGGCCCATCTGTACTGCTTCGGGGGATTCCACAATACGTCCGCTTAGCAGCAGTTCACGGCTGCGGCCGGAACCAATCAGCGCATTTAAGCGTAACGTGCAGCCTACCGGCAAAATGGCACCAAGACGTACCGCCGGAAAACCGATTTTGGCGGAATCTGTTAGAATTCGCACATCCGCGTTGGAAGCCAGGCCAAAGCCGCCGCCAAACGCATAGCCGTTAATGGCTGCAATTACCGGTCTCGGAAAACGCAGCAGAGTGGTCATGGTGGATTCCAATTGCTGGGCAAATGTTCGCGCTTCTTCAATGGATTTAAATTGTGTCAGAGCCGCTAAGTCCACGCCCGATGAAAAAGATTTTTCTCCGGCGCCGGTGATAATTAATAAGCGTACGCTTTCGTCCTGTTGCAAAGTATGCAGCGCGTCTTCCAATTCCTTTAAAAACGGCAGATTGAAAGCGTTGTGTTTTTCGGGCCGGTCGAGGGTAAGCAGCACGGTATGGCTCTTTTTTTCTATGGTAAGGTATTGCATAATTACTTCCTTTTTTATGAATAAATGCACCCATAAAAACTAATCGTTTTTACTTTAAATCGCAAAATATTATAATTTATGGGGATTACAATCGCAAAATATTGTGTTTTTTACATGAGCGCAGCACGTTACATTTTTCTTGTTTTCCTTCTAAACGTTTGGCATCTTTTAAACGTCTATTCATTAAATCAATACAAATAAAAGCACAAGAAAGACGGAATTGGAAACGCTTTACCGTACATATAAAAATTGGCTTTTAAGCCTGGCTTACCGTTTAACCGGTAACTGGGACCTTGCCGCCGATGTGTTACACGATGTGTTTACCCGCTTTCTTGCGGAACAGGCAAAAGGGGCACCCATTCGTTCACCTAAAAACTGGCTGGCCAAAAGCGTTACGAACCGGGCGCTGGATTATAAACGGTTGTCCTGGTACCGTCTGCGAGGTTTTTTGGAAGACTGGGAACGCTGGCGAACTGTCTTCCGAAATGAGTACGAGGAACAGGACGCGCTGGAATATCTGCTTAAAAAACTGACGCCACGTGAACGGGTGGTGCTGGTGCTGCGTGATATGGAAGGTTACAGTGTGCATGAAATTTCGGAAATGCTGGATATTTCGGAAAGCACTGTGCGGGTACTCTCCAAAACAGGACGAGATAAATTTATTAAATTACGTCAAAACAATTTATAGGTATGTTATGAACAGAGAATGTATTCGTTTCCGCGATTTTATTCTGAAAAAAGATTTTAGCGAGGAATTAAGCAATCAGGCACTGCAGCATCTGCAAACCTGTACCAATTGTCAAACATTTTATCGGCAATACCGGCAAACGCTAAAAGAACTCAAACACACAGATTCGCCGGTGGTTCCGGAACGCATCCAACGAAAGATGGAAAAACGTATTTGGAATTCAGCCGGACACTTCCGCCCGGCGTACGTTTTGGCAATTGTATTCATTCTGCTCGTCGTCGTTCTTGTTTTCCGACAGAATCGTGTTTCACCTTTGGCGAATAAGAAAGATAAAATAGAATTCGATTATGCTTTATACGATGGAAAACCGGCTAATGTCTATTTGGAGCAAAGTCAATATTATGTACACATTTTTATTTCGAATAAAGGAGACTAAGATGTTTAAATATGTAAAATCTTTACAACATGGCGTACTTTATCTTCTTCTCGTAAGTATGTGGACAATGAATTCCTGCCAACCGAAAGTGCAAAAGCAGCAAGTAGTAGAACTGGAAACCTATCTGATTTATGCTCGTGAAAACGGACAACCGGCCAGTATGCCTCTTTTGCCCGGCTCTTTGAGCATTAAGTATGTGAGCGCCCTCTTCGAAAATACCGAAAAGATTTATAATAACTTAAAAACCACCTACGGCTATGATGTGTTTTGGTTAAAAGGACAAACGAGGGATATTCTGCAATTTAGCGAAAACGTACAGGAACTTACTACCCGCTTGGATACCTTTATGATTCGTTTGAATTACCAAAGCATCAATGGAGACCAAACGCTTTCGTTACACCTGCTTTCGGGCTATCGGCAACCTAAAGAAAAGCTGAGCACACAACTCGGTTTTTCTGAAGGAAAAACTATTGTCATCGGAATGGGACAACCCCAGGGAGATAAGCGTGCAGCATTATTTCTTGTTTTACATCCAACCGTCAAACAGGTAAGCTCAGAAACAGATGTAATACAGCTTGGTGATTTCGCATTAAAAGATATGACGCACCAATTGCAGTTATATCGTTTACAAAAACAATTGCGTCAAAACCTGGGTTTGCCCGCTAAAATAGAAGACAATTTCGAAAATTTATATGAATTTTTTAAAGTAACTAAAAAACCGAAACTCATTAAAAAAGTAAAACCACAGTATCCCGATAAAGCGCAAAAATCCGGTGCAGAAGGTACGGTAGTGGTATCGGTAGTCATTCGTGAAGACGGTAGTGTAGGCAAAGCGCTGGTATTTTTTGGCAAAAACCCCCAATTAGACAGCGCAGCTATAGCCGCTGCACAGAAATGTATATTTATACCCGGTGAAGTATCCGGCAAAAAAGTAAAAACTATGATGAATATTCCTTTTCGTTTTAATTTAAAAGGGAGTGCTCCGGTTTCTTATTCGGTAATGGGCAGACCCTTTACCAATGATTTACATATTACCGAATGGCCGCAGCTTAAAAACAAAATCGAGCCCAAACTCCCGAAGCATTTCGACCGTTCGCGCTTACCGGACTGGAATATTGTACAGGTGCTGATAGACAAGCAAGGTATGGTGCGCACAGCAGAAATCGTTAAAAAAGCTAATAATACAATATTAGATACATTATCACTGCAGGCTGCCAGACAACTGCGCTTTTCACCGGGAAAAATGAACGGCGCAGTGGTTGAGATGCGTATGCAGATTCCGTTCAAATATTCCAAATAACTTTGAGGGGTTATGAATCCGATTAGACAAGGTAAAGGTATTGCGTTTATTTTTTTTATTATCATTGGAGTCATCCGGGTCGGATTTTCCCAGGAGGCTGCACTGGTAGAAAAAGCACGACGGGCCCTGATAGAGGGCAATTACACAAGGGTAATTGAACTGCTCAAATCCTATGAGGGGCAAAATGCAGAAACATTACGCATAAGCGGACTGGCCTATAAAGGGTTACGTCAGTACCAAAACGCTTTAAACGCGCTGCAAAAAGTGCTCGCCTTCCATTCACAAGATACGGATCTGTTGTTTAGCATTGGTACGGTTTACGAAGGGTTGGGTAATACGGCCAAAGCCAAAGAAACTTTTCGTCAGATTTTGCGCAAAGATTCTCTCAATCTGAACGCTCAAATCCATTTAGCGGCAGTCTGGTTTCAGGAAAACGATTTTCGTAAAGCGGCATCCTGGTACAGCACGCTTTTGGAACGGGACAAGGGAAACACCTATTTTTTACGCCGCCTGGGCGTGTGTCTGTTCAAACAAAAAGAATACGTGAAGGCAACAGACTATTTTCTGCAGGCACTCAAAGTAAATCCTAAAGATATTTCATCCGCCCTCTATCTTGGCAATTCTTATCTAAAAAAGGATAAATTATCTGCTGCATTGCAAGCCGCACTGAACGGTTTACGCGAACATCCTCAAAACAAGCGGCTCTTAAAATTAAAAGCCGACGTGCTGTTCCAGCAAAAATCCTATGCCGCAGCTGTAGCAGCGTATCAAACTCTAATCAATCGCGGAACAGTTTCGCGGGATGTGTACAAAAAACTGGGACTCAGCTATTACTATCTTCACAATCTTCCGCCCGCCTTGTTGGCGCTGCAAAAAACGGTTCAGGCCGATACCACAGACGGGCTGGCTCTCTATTATCTGGGACTGGTGCACAAAGACTTGGGTGATTATGCGCAGGGAGCTGCTTTGCTGAAGCGGGCGATTACCCTTATGATTCCCGATTATATTCCTGACATGTTTGCCCAACTGGCCTATTGTCAGGATAAAGAACGGAAATTCAGCGATGCTATTCAATCTTACAAACGGGCGCTGCAATGGGCTCCGGAGCGAACCATTTACCTCTTTTTTATAGCCTCGCTCTATGACCGTTATTACAAAGATAAACAAATTGCTTTGGACCAGTATCAACGCTTTATCGAAGAGGCTCCGGAAGCGGAAAAACAGTACAAGGAGTATGCGCTGGAACGGATGAAGGCTTTAAAAGAGAACATTCATTTTCAAAAGGGACGTATAAAGAAACACTGAAAAAAAATAATATGTTAAATGTTGGATTTTGAATTTTAAATTTTAAATGGACAGGATTCCCGAATGTTTAGGCCATTTATTTTTATTGTGTTGTTAGCCGGTGTGCTTTGGGCGCAGGATTTTAACAAGTGCCAAACGTTGCAAGCTCTACAAACACAGCGCACCGCTTTTGAGAAGCATCAGTCCGGGGCCCTGAAAAATGAAAATATTCCCGATTCCACCCGCCTCCACCTGATAGCAGTTTACGAATCTTATGTTAGCCGTCTCTATCCTGTTATGGAAAACGAACTCCGCAGGAAAGACGGGAAGAAACATTTCAAACGTATTTATGAAAAGATTCAAAAAGAGCGGGAAGAGGCACTGGCTGCCATTAATCGTTTATGCACAGGTTTGCAGGGGAACACCGTGCCACGCATTTGCAAAGCCGCCCAAAAATATTTTTCCGAACAACAATTCAGGCAGGATATTAAAACCAAACCGGCGCCGGATTTCGGGTTTACGGATATAACCGGGAAAAAGGGTGCGCTCTCCGATTTCCGCGACAGCTATGTGTTGTTACATTTTTGGAGTATGCACAGTGTGCCTTGTGTGCAGGAACTGCAGGATTTAAAAAAAATACATACCCGCTATGGCAAACGTTTGCAGATCATCAGCATCAATACAGACCCGGTGGGAACCAATTGGGATAAGGAAACGCTGATAAATTTCATCCAAACCATGCAGTTGAATTGGACGCACATTGCGGACGGAAGCAGCAAACGTATTTTCAATCTCTTCCATGTTCACAATTATCCAACCCTGTATCTGCTCGACCCCAAAGGCAAAGCTGTGCATCCGGATTTTAAATTGGGTAAGGAATTGCTCGGCGAACGCTTGTTTAAAACACTGGCCCAGCTGTTGGGTTCATAAAAGGGAATATTTAGTGTACAACTATTTTGGGCGTCCCCTCAACGACTGTTCCAATAATTGCCCGCGTTTGCACTTTTTGGCGTGTTAAGGCTTCTATTAATTCCCCGGCTTTTTCCGCGGCTACGGCAATCAGCAATCCGCCGGAGGTCTGGGCATCGTTTAAAAGGAATTTTTGGTGTTCGCTAAGTGTTTCCGAATAGTGCATAAACGTTTCGGTGTATGAAAAATTATCCTTTGTCCCGCCGGGAATAACACCCGCTGCCGCAAGTTCCTCAACACCCTGTAGAAATGGAATTTGTGAAAACTGTAGTTCCGCAGCGCAATCCGATGCTTTTAACATTTCCAGCAGATGTCCCAGCAAACCGAAACCGGTAATATCCGTACAGGCATGCACTGTCGTTTCCTGCATAGCTTCGGCCGCCGCGCGATTCAGAGTTGCCATAGTCTGCACCAGCCGGTCTCTCAGTACGGGCTCCAAAAGTCCCCGTTTTTGCGCGGTAGATAAGATCCCGCTACCCAGCGCTTTGGTTAAAATGAGCACATCGCCGGGTTTAACACCATGGTTACGAATTATTTTTTCGGGATGCACCACGCCAGTTACCGCCAGTCCGAATTTCGGTTCCGTGTCGTCCACGGTATGACCGCCTAAAATGGAAATCTCGGCCTGTTCGGCAACGGCCTGCGCGCCTTTCAAAATCTGTTCCAGTACATCCATCGGTAAACGGTTGCTGGGAAATCCCACCAAATTTAGTGCAAACAGCGGTTTTGCGCCCATGGCATAAACGTCGCTTAAAGCATTTACAGCAGCGATGCGCCCAAAATCGAACGGGTCGTCCACGATGGGTGTAAAAAAATCAACCGTCTGTACAATGGCTGTTTCTTCATTAATTTTATAGATGGCAGCATCGTCCGCTGTCTCGCTGCCCACCAGAATATTTTTATCCTTAGGTAGTGGCAGCTTTTGCAGCACTTCCTCTAATAATTGCGGACGCAGTTTGCAGGCGCAGCCCAGACCGTGCGTAAATTGCGTTAATTTAATTTCATTCATTCCGGTTTCTAAAAACAGCGGAGTGGCAGTGGGCTGCAACTGCTGCACGACGCGGGTAATTTTGCTGACAGCGCGTTCCACTTCTTCTCTGGTACTAAACCGTCCCACTGAAAAGCGGATGGTGCCCATGGCGTATTCCAGCGGCAGATGAATCGCTTCCAGCACGGAAGAGACTTCCACATTTTCACTGTGACAAGCCGCCCCGGCCGAAGCGGCAATGGTTTCGCTCAATTCGGAAATAATGGTATTGGCTTCGAGGCCTTTAAACGAAATGCTGCTCGTGTTGGGCAAACGTTTTTCGGGATGGCCGTTTCTTTTGGCGGAAGGAAATTTTCCCAGTAACGCGGATTCCAATAAATCGCGCATTGATTTTAAGTGTGCTACAGAAGATTCAAATTCTTGTCCGACCAATGCGCAAGCCTTGCCCAGGCCGACAATTTCCAGCACATTTTCGGTACCGGCACGCCAGTTGCGTTCGTGATCGGCGCCGTGCATCTGTTTTTGCAATTTTAAGCCGCGGCGGACATAGAGCGCACCAATGCCTTTGGGTGCGTACAATTTATGTCCGGCAACCGAAAGTAAAT
>JANTHG010000008.1 GCA_024762535.1 Calditrichaceae bacterium | reverse complement strand
CCCGGAAACAGTATGAAAATGTAAAAAGAAAAAATACTTAAAAAAACTCAGAATTCCAAAGGGAATCATGTGAATAGTTTTTGGTTTTTATGGGAGTTGATTTGTATTATGAGATTCTAAGTAAAAAGGGGGCTTTTAAAATATGAGAAATGATAGATTTTAAATTTTAAATGGAAAAAGGTGCTATGTTGATTGGTGAAGTTATTAGTGCCCGCAATAGCTATCATAGCAAGAATCGAGCGAGGTGGCGATACCTTTGAGATTGCTTCATCCCGCTCATGCGGGACTGGCAATGATGGGTGAGGCCGGGGATTTAACCGGATCCTAATGCATATGACTCTTCATACAAGCACTATCATTATTAACACAACAGCTGCATATAATTATCCCCTTAGAAAATAGTGGTTTAATAGAGAAAATTTACCCTGAAGATAGTCGAAAAACTATACTGTTTTATTGACAAAAATATTGACAATGTACATTCAATGGTGTAATATTGAGCTATGATTTACTGGGATAATGAAAAGAATAACAAATTAATTGTAGAAAGAAATATATCCTTTGATGAAATTTCTGAGATAATCTTAAAAGAGGAATATTTAGATATTTTGGAAAATCCAAGTAGAAAAGACCAGCTGCTTTTCATCATTTGCCTGAACAATTATATCTATGCTGTGCCATTTATAATTGATGAGCAGGAAAATATTATTTTAAAGACTGCATATCCTAGTAGGAAGTTTAATAAAATATATGGAAAACTATTATGAGTAAAATAAAATTAGATAAATTTGAAAATGAAATTGAAAAGAATGCCGAACAATTCGAAACTGCCTCACCGAAGACTAAGGAAAAGGTTAAAAGAATTATCTCAAAAGCAAATGAGAAAAACAGAATAACTCTTCGAATAAATAATCAAACATTAGAATCTATCAAAAGAAAAGCACAAGAAGAAGGTCTGCCGTACCAGACGTTTATTTCAAGTATTTTATATAAATATGCAAACGATAAATTGATAGACGAAAAACATATTTTGAAATCACTTCGACTGTTAAACAGGTAAGTTTTGGTATAAAAGATGTTTAAGATGACAAATAACGTGGCGATCCTTTAGGGGATTGCTTCATTCCGCATACAGCGATTGCGGATACTGCCATAGCATTTCCCTATCAAGGGGGGATTAAGGGGGGTGTTTTTTTCGTTTGAAAATTATCGAATAGTGTAGATTTCACAACCCCCTAGCCCCCTTTTCTAAGGGGGAATCAAGCGAAACGTATTCGTCGTCACGAATCGCGACAGCGACGTGGTGAACTCCTGGGGGAGCTTCGTCACTTCGTTCCTCCAATGCCCAATTCCCAGTTTACCGTTCACAGTTCCCATCACCCGAACAATCAATTTATAAATTCAACCAGGCAACAAATTCTCCAAGCCTTCGTATCTTTAGCTGAAATTAAAAATTAAAAATTAAAATTTTCAGTTTTAAAGGGATCGCTCTGATGAATAAATTGTTATTACTTTTAATTCTTTCTTTCCCACTTCTTCTTAGCGCTCAAAACGGGCAGACTGTTCCAAAGCGTACGCACATAGCTACAAAACTTTCGACCACTGCGCCTAAAATAGATGGTCGTTTAAATGATGCTGCCTGGCGAACAGTCGTCTGGTCGGATTCATTCATTCAAATCAATCCCATTGAAAAAGCAATGCCCAGCGAGCGTACACGTTTTAAGGTGCTGTATGGTGCGAAAAATATCTATTTTGCCTTCATCTGTTATGACAGGCATCCGCAGCAAATCGATGCCAAACTGGCGCGCAGGGATGATGTGGATAACAGTGATTTTATCGCTGTTGGCCTGGACAGTTATCTGGATCACCGTACCGGATTTGTTTTTGGCGTGAATGCGGCGGGCGTAAAAATGGACATGATTTTTACTAATGACGGCGACAATGCGGATGACTCCTGGGATCCGGTTTGGCAGGCCGGTGCGGCTGTAACCGATTCCGGTTGGGTGGCGGAAATGGCTATCCCCTACAGTCAGCTGCGCTTTGCCGATAAAGACGAGCAGGTGTGGGGCTTTCAGATTCTGCGTAAAATCCATCGTAAGCAGGAAGAAGTGATGTGGCAATACATTCCCAAAGATGCTCCGGGCATGATTTCGTATTTTGGTGAGCTGCGCGGCATCCGCGGTATTCATATGCCCTTCCGTGCCGAAATTATGCCCTATGGCGTTTTCAGCCGGCATACGTACCCGCAGGAAACGGGCAATCCCTTTGCCTCCGGTGATGATGTCACATTAAACGGCGGGCTGGACGGAAAAATCGGTTTAACCAGTGATTTAACCGTTGATTTTACAATTAATCCGGATTTCGGTCAGGTGGAAGCTGATCCTTCGGAAGTGAATCTTTCTGCCTACGAATCCTTCTTCGAAGAAAAGCGGCCCTTTTTTATTGAAGGAAAAAACATTTTTTCCTTTCCGTTGGCCATGGGCGACGGTGATTTTTCCAGCGAACAGCTTTTTTATTCCCGCCGCATCGGGCGCCAGCCGCATTACTATCCGGATTCGGAAGACGGATTCGATTATAATTATGCGGATGTACCGGCGCAGGCGCGTATTTTAGGCGCTGCCAAACTGAGCGGTAAAACGCAAAAAGGTTGGAGTGTGGGCGTACTGGATGCCGTAACCAACAAAGAATTTGCGGATCTGGATTTAAACGGAGCGCGCAGCCGGGCCAGTGTGGAACCGCTTACCAATTATTTTGTCAGTCGCCTGGCCAAAGATTTTGACGAAGGGAATACCTCTTTTGGAGGAATGCTTACGGCGACCAATCGTAAAATTGAAGAAGAGCATCTTAACTTTTTAAATAAATCGGCTTATTCCGGCGGAATTGATCTGCGACATCAGTGGGATCATAAAACCTATTTTGTGAGCCTGAAACTGGCAGGCAGTTATTTAAAAGGGGCGCCCGAGGCCCTGGAACAGGTGCAGCTTTCCTCCTCGCGCTATTTTCAGCGGCCAGATGCGGATTATGTGTACTTTGATTCCAGTCGTACTTCGTTGGCCGGGCACGGCGGCGCCTTTAACATCGGACGGGTGGGGAACAGCCGCTGGCGGGTAGCGGCGGGCGCCCTGTGGCGGTCGCCCGGTTTTGAAATCAATGATCTGGGTTATCTGCGCCAGGCGGATCAAATTATGGATTACATTTGGGTAGGATATCGAATCAATAATCCGGTGGGGATATTCCGTTCTGTGAATGTGAATGCCAATATGTGGCAGGGCTGGAATTTTGGTGGCGACCGTTTGTTTACGGGCGGGAATATCAACGGCGGCGTGCAATTTTTAAATTACTGGGGTGTGCATCTCGGCATAAATCGGCAGCAGGCCGGGCAGTCGACATCCATGCTGCGCGGTGGCCCTATGACGCGTACCCTCGGTAGCTGGAATGCGTTTGCTTCCGCTTACAGTGATTCACGCAATAAATGGCGCGTGTTTGCGAATACTTCTATTAATAAAAACGATGATCATATTTCCAACCGAATCAATGGTTCCCTGAATGTTTCATTAAAAATGGGTGAGCAATTGGAATTCAACGCAAATCCTTTTTACACTAAAAATATTGAAAATTTGCAATATGTAACAAACGAAGAAACGGCGAATGGTGACCGTTATGTATTCGCCAAATTAAAGCAGCATACACTCGGCATTGTCTTTCGGGTTAATTACAGTCCGCGACCCAATCTATCCATTCAGTATTTTGGGCAGCCCTTTACGTCCAGCGGTAAATATTCGGCATTCAAGCGGATCACAAATCCTCGTGGCCGGGGTGCCGGTCGCTATGAATTATATGACAGTGATCAACTGCAATATGCCGACGAAGTGTATAGTGTGGATGAAAATAGGGATGGTACAAGGGATTATAGCTTTGATTTGCCGGATTTCAACTGGAATCAGTTTTTATCCAATCTGGTCATTCGCTGGGAATATCGCCCCGGTTCCACACTCTATCTGGTCTGGTCACAGAATCGGGATTATTTTGATTCTGAGGCTAATTTTCAACCGGATACGAATTTTGGGAATCTATTCCGCACTACGCCCAATAATACATTTTTAATTAAGATGAACTATTGGTTTCCGTTGTAGGGATTACAAAGAAGATTAGTTTGTTTTTTCCGGGAATTCTTGGAATTTGGAATTAGAAACCGGGAAGGACCTGAAACGGAATAGGTGGTGCAAAGGATGGAATAGCAGGCGTGGAAAGTTGTGTATTTTCAACCGGTTTAATTAATCGTAGAAACAGTTATTGTTTAACGAATTTTTAACTTGCATTTAGCCGGGCAGTCTGTTAGGTTTGCGCTTCATTCAAACAACAAGGAGACCATTATGATTCATTCTATAGGTGAAACAGCAGGTGCAATTTATCGTGAACTGGAAGCAAACGGCAGTGCTACCACCGCTAAATTAAAGAAGGCAGTAGAAGCGGATGCATTTATAGTTCAGGCGGCAATTGGCTGGCTGGCCCGCGAAGAAAAGATTACCTTAGCTAAAAAAGGGAAAAGCGTGGTTGTCGCCTTACGCTAAACATTTTATTTCTTCCTTCAGGGCCGCAAAATTATTTTGCGGCCTTTTTTGTTTTATTAAAAGTTTCTATTAACTGAATGGAGCGAAACGTATTCGTCATCGCGAGAAGTGAGCGAAGCGAACGACGTGGCGATCCCTTAGGGATTGCTTCATCCCGCTCACGCGGGACTCGCAATGACGGCAAGGGGTTGGGTTTATATCAACAATCGCTCGACTTAGGTATTAGCGATTATGCCTGAATACTACTCTGGTGCACGTTTAAACTGCTCTGTACAGATCATCAGATTTGTTTTGATTTTGAAAGGAATGTTTTCTTACCTTCGGCTTAGCGGAGGGAATGATGAAAATTCGTAATTACATGAAAAAACACGAGCAGACCATAGAAAGTCTGTTAAAAACGGTGGACAATCCGGAAGATCTGCAGCGTATAAATGAAAAGCACAAGCAGGTTATTCATTTTATGCAGCACGAACGCCTGATTCATTTAATCGTTATGCTTGCATTCGGTTTGTTCACGCTGCTTGCCCTTGTTTTGGCTTTTATTTGGCCTTGTCCTAAAACCATTATTTTAAGCGGTATTCTTTTAATTCTCACCTTAGCCTATCTGCTTCACTATTTTTATATGGAAAACACCATCCAGTGCTGGTACGAACTGATGGACAGGATCGATGGGAAAATAGAAAACAGCCGAATAGTCTAATCTCTGAAAAGTCGCACGCTAAAGCCGTCTTGCTTATCGTTGCTATAGCGGAATACGACTGAATTACCATAACTCAGGGTCCGGCACCAACCGTCGGAACCAGACTCAGTAGCTGACCATCAGAAGTAGTAGATACTGAAACTGTTGAATGTACAATCGTAGTCACGGTAACCGCCCAGAATGGCCGAAAACCCACTGGAATTAGTGTCCCCTTTGTTTAGACTTTCCCAGTGCATTGTGTCGCGTTCCATTAATTTACCACCTTCATCCGTGCCGCGCCAGTCACTATCATCCGCATCAGCTTGGCTCATACCCAAGTATATTTCCATTTCTTTCCATTCCTCATCCGAGGGTACGTGCCAGCCGGCAGGGGCTATATGGCGCCGGTCATTTACCGCGAACCAGTTGTAGAGTCTATCATAAATTTCAACATTATTTGTATTATTGTTGTATTTGCAATAAACGCCTGTTGAAAGACCTGTCCAAGTTATATTATTTTAATCTTATGCCTTTAGCAATTAATGCCTTCCCTGATTCCGGATCTATGCCGGCTAAGCAAACGATGTCTTCCATCACATCTAAACTGTACCAATAAGCACGCCCTGTAAGTTCATGATACTGACACCACGAACTGCCATTGAAGTGAGCAACTGAGTTAAAAGCGCCCACCATAAAAATATCATTTATGGAGAAACCACGTATACGACGTGGAAGTTTAGGTTGGAAATCACCTTGCACCCAGGAACGCTTGGCTTCGCCTTTAGTTGTACTTGAAGCGCTATACATGCCAAACGGGGAAGCAATGTAAATCGAATCACTTGAGGATGTCCATACGCTGGTTAAATCACCCGATAGAGAATCATTACGCATTGTAAAACGATATTCTGAGTCTTCATAAACTTTTTCTACTGTAAGGTTTGTTATTTTAAGAAGTACGGTTGATTTAACTTCCGTATACCCACAGACCCAAACCACACTGCCGTCCGGGCTGCCCCAGACATCCAGTAAGTTTATATCAGTACCGCTTTCCAGCCGTTGCCACGATGAGCCATTGTAATGGGTAATATTGCCATTATCGCCTACCAAATATAGATTTGCCGATGATGTGCCCCATACTTTATTAATCCAACCATCCCATGCATTTGTTGAAAGATCAAAGGTGCTCCAATTTGAACCATCCCAGTGCATTGGTTGATTCATGCCAATCCATAAATTATTTTTTTCGAAGGTAAATACCGAAAGTATTTGAGAATAGAAATTTGAACCTTGATAGTTGTACAAAATAGTTTTTAATTCCCAAGCAGTTCCATTCCAGTGCACGGCATTATAAATATTACCTTGAAATTTGATTTCTCCTACTAACCATATATTATTTTTATCAATTATACTAACATCCTTTAGAAAACTTCCATATTCACCCAATGTATCTATAGTCCACGTAAAGTTATGGCTGGAAGTGTCCGGGCCGGTATCGGGTGGCGGAGGCGGTACCGTTGGTTCCGAACAGGATATTAAAATTAAAAGGACTAATGCCCAGAAGTATAAATATTTCATATTGAGAATTCTTAAAAATGGTATTAAGATATATTAAACAATCTCAATTCTGTTTGCACCCTTTTTCTGATAAAAATGATTTTTATTCCAAAATATTCGGATAATATGGTACAACGGTTATAACATAGTATTAGGCTAGAAGCTCGCCCCCCCAAACGCGAAAATTAAACTAGATCCCTACTCCTGAGGCGCTTGCTGCGTTTTCCGCAAATCTAATGCGTATACATGGGTTTCCCGCTGCTCAAAGCCCAGTTTACGGTAAAGGCGGTTGGCAGCGATACGCCGCGGGTGGCTGGATAAATGGACCTGATCCACCTGATTCTGCTTGCAAATAGTCAACGCCTCTTCCATCAGGCGGCGACCGATTCCCCGGCCGCGAACGTTCGTATCCACTACCACATCATCGATATGCGCCTGCAATCCGCTGGGTATGCGATACAGGGTCAGGGTTAAAATACCGTGCAGCTGTTTCGCTTCCACCGCAGCTAGCAGATACGTATTAGGCGACTGGATCACTTGTTTAAAAGCCGCAAGGTCAAAATCGATTTTGGAATCCGTAAGTTGCGGCAGCAGGAGCTGAATGGATTCTAACCAATTGGTTTGGCGTTCTGTCAGACGAATGATGTTCATGCGATCCTTTCTGTTTTAACCAAGATTAAAAGGAATTCAGCAAAGAGACAAATTTAAATCACTCATTTTTAGGATCTATCCCGGGTCGCTGGAAAGGGATGTTTTGGAATGAATGAAAAATCCCTTGCTTTGCTTGTGTATTCCGTCTAATTTTCTGTTGACGTCTTTTTAGGGGAATAGAGGTGTAAGGTGAAAAAAATTATCGTCTTAATTCTGTTGATGTCCCAAATTTTAACGGCAGGAGCCGTACACCATATCATTGTGGACGGTGTCATCAATCCGGTATCCACCGAATATATTATTAAATCCATTGAACGCGCGCAACAGGATGATGCCGGCCTGTTGGTAATCGAGCTGGATACGCCGGGCGGTTTGATGGAATCCATGCATAAAATCGTTAAAGCCATCCAGTCATCTACAGTGCCGGTAGCCGTGTATGTGTCACCGGCCGGTTCGCGTGCCGGATCTGCCGGCGTGTTCATTACCTATGCTGCGCATGTGGCGGCTATGGCTCCTTCCACCAATATCGGTTCCGCTCATCCCGTATTTGGCGCGGGCAGTCCGGGCGGCAAGCCGGATTCCACCACCAGCGAAACCCTTATGGAAAAGATTGTGAATGACGCGGTAGCCAAAATCCGGGCCGTGGCTGTGGCGCGCGGCCGCAACGCCGACTGGGCGGAAAAAGCCATTCGCGAAAGCGCCAATATTCCGGCCCGGGAAGCCCTGAAATTACACGTAGTAGATTATGTGGTTCCCACTTTGGATTCTCTGTTGCAGGTTTTAGACGGTAAAACGATTACACTGGATCATGGCGCGGAAAAGATGCTTCATCTTAAAAATGCAGAAATTAAAACGATTCCCATGAGTTGGCGCCAGCAGTTACTGGATACCATAACCAATCCCAATATTGCTTATATTCTAATGATGCTGGGGATTTTGGGTCTCACTCTGGAATTATACAATCCCGGCGCCATCCTGCCCGGTATCGTGGGCGGTATTTCTCTGATTCTCGGTTTGTACGCTATGGAAACCTTATCCGTAAATTACGCGGGTATTTTGCTGATTTTATTTGCTGTTATTCTCTTCCTGCTGGAAATAAAAGTGCCCAGTTTCGGTATGCTGACCATTGGCGGTGTGTTGGCGCTTATAGGAGGCAGTGTCATGTTGTTCGATACCAATTTACCGTTTTTGCAGATTTCGTGGCAGGTCATTGCCGCGGTGGTGGTAATGGTTACCCTGTTTTTTGTGTTTGCCATAGGTTTGGCGGTTCGCGCGCAGAAAAAACAGCCCCGTACCGGCAGGGAAGGAATGGTGGGTGAACAGGGCGAAGTTTTTAAAGCCTTAAATCCTAAAGGAACCGTAAAAATTCATGGTGAATTTTGGAAAGCCGTAAGTGACGAACCCATTAAAAAAGGAACCAAAGTGGAAGTGACGGAAGTGGATCCGGCTTCCCTGGAAATAAAAGTTAAACCCGCAAAATAAAGGAGGCAGTATGCCGGTTGGAATAACAATTGTCGTATTGATTTTAATGCTAATCGCCAGCGCGATTCGTATTTTAAAAGAATATGAACGCGGTGTTATTTTTCGTTTGGGGCGTTTGATTGATAGTAAAGGGCCGGGAATTATCTTACTGATTCCACTGATCGATAAAATGGTTAAAGTGAGTTTACGTACGGTGGTAATGGATGTGCCGCCACAGGATGTTATTACTAAAGATAATGTTTCGGTTCAGGTGAATGCTGTGCTCTATTTTCGGGTGGTTGATCCTTCCAAAAGCGTAGTGGAAGTGGAAAACTATCTCTTTGCCACGTCGCAATTGGCGCAAACTACCTTACGTAGCGTGGTCGGGCAAATCAGTTTAGACGATCTGTTGACCGAGCGCGATAAAATTAATGCCCAGTTGCAGGAAATTATTGATCAGCACTCCGATCCCTGGGGCATAAAAGTTTCTTTGGTAGAAGTAAAACATATCGATTTGCCGGAAGAGATGAAGCGTTCCATGGCGAAACAAGCCGAGGCCGAGCGTGAACGTCGGGCGAAAATAATTGCTGCGGAAGGTGAATATCAGGCGGCGCAGAAACTCACGGATGCAGCCCGCATTATCGATGAAACGCCATCGGCTTTGCAGCTTCGTTACCTGCAAACCCTGGTGGAAATTGGCGTGGAAAAAAATACCACAACCGTCTTTCCGTTGCCTATTGATCTGATTAAACCGTATCTCGATAAAATATTGAAAAAAGATTAAAAGGCGAGTTAAAACGACACGAACGGAATAGGTATGAAACGAATCTCCGCGATTTTTACTGTTTTGGCTCTGATAATGGCCTGCTCTCCAACAACGTTTGTTATCCGGCAGATGGGGCCGGCGCTGGGAAAAAGCGCCCTGGCCTTGTACGAAGAAGATGATTTGCAAATTGCAGAACAGGCCCTGGCCTCTAATCTCAAGCTCATTGAAGGATTACTCAAGAGTGATCCGGATAACAAAGTGCTGTTGCTTTTGGCATCCCAGGGTTACGCCGGTTATGCTTTGGGCTTTGCCGAAGATCAAAATCCGCCACGCGCCAAACGGCTTTACCTGCGGGCGCGGGATTATGCCCTGCGCATTCTGCGTCAGGATGAGGATTTTGTTCAGGCCGAAACAAAAGGAGCGGATGCGTTGCAGGCGTATTTAAAAAACTATGGCTCGGAAGAAGTGCCGGCTCTGTTTTGGGCCGGTTTTTCCTGGGCCGGTTTTGCCAATTTATCTTTGGATAATCCCGAAGCCCTGCTGGCTTTGCCGGAAATCCAAATCCTTATGGAACGGGTAGAGGCGTTGCAACCGGAATATTTCTACGGTTCGGTCTATCTCTTTTTTGGCGGTATGTACGGTATGAAACCGGTCATTATGGGCGGTGATCCTCAGAAAGCTTTGACCTATTTTAAGCGAAATATGGATTTAAATAATAATGAATTTTTACTGGCCCAGGTCTATGCCGCTAAATTTTACGCGGCTAAAATTTTGGATGAAACGTTGTTCGATTCTTATTTAAAACAAGTGCTGGATATGCCCATCGATAAGCGTCCCGAATGGCGTCTGCTCAACCAAATTGCCAAAGAAAAGGCCAGGCGATTGCTGGCGCAAAAAGAGGATTTGTTTTAAATGCAAACCGCCCATGGGCGGAGGAAATTTTAGATGTTGAATGTTAAATTTTGAATGTGTGTGGTTGTACTGTTCTTCCGCCAACCTATCAACCCAATAACTTAATAACTCAATAACTTAATAACTTAATATCCCCCCGCTAAAAAAAATTGACTTGCCTAAAGCTGTTTTCTAAATTTCGAACAAAAGAATAAAAAGTTCGAAAGATTGAAAGATGAAAAAGTTTGATCAAAAACGGGAAGAAATTAAACAGGCCGGTATTCGCTCGTTCGCCGCGTATGGCTACTATAAAACCACACTCGAAGATATTGCCGCAGTGCTGGGTATGAAAAAAAATTCGCTCTACTATTATTTCGAAAGCAAAGAAGCTTTGTTCTTGGAAATTATCCGGGATACCATAGCCACCCACACGGACAGGGAAAAAGAGATTCTGGCACAAACCATTCCGGCAACAGAGAAACTGGAAAAGTTTGTTTCCTGTTTCATTAATTTCATAAAATCGAATACAACGGATTATGCCATAAAACTGTCTTCATTTATGGAGATCAATAAAGTAATTTGCAGCACATTCCCGGAATTCAGTAAGCATCATCAGGATAGCATTAAGGTTATTTTGGATGAAGGGATCGCCAATAAAGAATTTAAAGCGCACGACAGTAGTGCGCTATCCAGCGATATAGCCCGGCTCATCCCGGCTATTTTTAATTATCATTATTTGAACTCTGATGTAACCTTTGTATCGGAGGTTCATTTTGAGCCCATAGCCGAAGAAATAATCCGTCTCATTGGCTATATCACGGATGGAATTCGTGTGCATAGGTAATGGGAAACAAAAACAGAAGAAACACGTAACCGAGAGAACAGAATTAAAAATATACAGGAGCTTTTTATGATCAAACAAAACAAAGGGATTTATTTTATGGTTCTGCTGTTGCTAAGTATGTCCCTGGCACAGGAGCAACCACAAAGTTTAACTTTGGACGAAGCTATTTCCCTTGCTTTAAAGAATAACAGGGAAGTACACATGGCCAAATTAGAAGTGGACCGGGCGGATGCGGCTGTAAGCGAAGCCTTTGGCTATGCCCTTCCTTCCCTGGATGTGAGCGCTAATTTTTCCCATTTTCTGCAAAAGCCCAAAATGGCTTTTCCGGATTTTCAGGCCATGCTCACCAATGCCACTTATGGTGTGTTGTTTAACGAAGGCGTGATTCCGTACGATGCTTCCAAATTTATGCCTATGGGCACCAAATTGCAGACATTTGCGCAGGAGAATAACTATCAGGCGCAGGCTCAGGTTACGCAAATTTTATTCAATTCTGCTGTGCTGCGTGGTATCGGCGCTTCAGAGATTTATTTGAATCTTTCCAAGGAAAAATTAAAAAGTGCGGTTTCCAAAACAACCGTAGATGTAAAAAAAGCCTATTACGGTGTTTTACTGGCCAGAGATATTCTTGCCATTACCAAAAGCCGTTTTGCCAATGCCAACGAGCATTTAAAAACCATTCAATCCATGCATGCTCAGGGTCTGATTTCCGAATACGATCAAATGCAGGCCGAAGTGCAGGTGGAAAATATTCGTCCGGTTATCTTACAGTTGGAAAATGCTGTACAGAGCGCCACCAACGGGTTAAAAATTCTGCTTAATATCGATCAGAATAAACCCATTCAGGTTATGGGCGAAATGACCTACACGGACGAACCCTTACCTACCGAAGAAGAACTTATTCATCAGGCGCTTCAATCGAATTTAACCCTTTCCACGTTAAAAATTAAACGGCAACTGGACGATGAACTGGCAGCAATTGACCGCGGCGGATATTGGCCCACTCTGGCGGCATTTGGCAACTACACCTATGCCGGTTCGGGAGAAGGCTGGGATTTTCAGAATTATTCGTCATCCCTGGTGGGGCTGAGTTTTTCCATCAATCTGTTTCAGGGAGGGCGTACGGCTCAAAAAGTGGAACAAGATGAAATTGCCGGCCGGCAGACCGATCAGCAAATCAGTATGTTGTCGGACGCCACGCAGAGTGGCATTAAATCCCGTTTAAATGATTTAAAGCGGGTAAAACGTATCATCACTTTGATGCAGCGTAATATCGATTTGGCTCAAAGAGCATATAAGATAGCCCGAGATCGTTATGAACAGGGTCTGGGAAGTGAGCTGGAATTAAAAGATGCGGATGTAGCTTTGGGTCAGGCTAAAACCAACTACACCAATGCGGTTCATGATTACCTGGTTGCCAAAGCCGAACTGGATAATTTGGTCGGGCGGGTTGATGACCGTTATTTAAAATTTGTTGAAGAATCTTTGAATAAATAGAGGAGTGTAAGATGCGTATTAAAACATATATATATTCCGTAGTTATTTTAAGCCTGACTGCCACGGCTTTGCTTTTATCGGGATGTTCGGGGCAGGACGAAGTAAAATCGGAAAGTATGGAAGATATCCAGAAAGCGGAAGGTTATCCGGTGGTGGTTCAGAAAGTTCAGCCCCGGTCTTTTGAAAAGGACTTAACCTTTTTCGGCCAGTTTAAGGGATACAAGGAAACCATTATTGGCGCCATGATCGGCGGACGGGTTGAAACAATTCATGCCAAACCCGGTGATCGGGTAAAAGAGAATCAGGTGGTTATTGAATTCCCTAAAGATTCTCCTGCTTCCCAATTTCAGCAAGCCAAAGCGGCATATGAAAATTCCAAAAAGACGTATGAACGAATGAAGGCGCTGCATGATAAAGGAGAAATTGCCCAGGCGCAGTTTGACGGCATTACTACTAAATATCTTGTGGATAAACGTAATTTCGAAATCATGAATGATATGCTGCATTTGGATGCGCCCTACAATGGTGTGGTAACCGAGTTGATGGTGCACGAAGGCGATAACGTTAAAGCCAAAACGCCGTTGTTCACGGTTGCGCAACTGAATAAAATGAAGCTGCGTATCTGGCTTTCGGACGAAGAGCGTATGGAAATGAAAAAAGGCATGGCCGTGGAAGCGAAAGTGGGTAAAAAAATATTTCATGGTAAAGTATACGACCTATCCATGAGTGTGGATCCCATGAAACAGGCCTTTTACGCAGATATCATTTTTGATAATCCAAATGGCGATATTTTGCCCGGACTGACGGCCGAAGTTAAAGTGATTTTGTACCAAAATCCCAAAACCATTGCCATTACGCGCAATCTGGTAAAAAACGATGCAGACGGTACATCGTTTGTCTTTTTGGCCAGAGATAATAAAGCGGTTCGGCAACCTGTGCATATTGCCCATGTATCCGGTGTTTGGTACGAAATTGATAAGGGATTGCAGGCTGGTGATCCGCTGATTATACAGGGCAATGCCCGTTTAACAGACGGTGTAAAAATTAAAGTGGTAAAATAGAGGAGGTTCCATGTTTCTGGCAAAACTTTCGGTGGACCGCCCTGTGCTTACCACCGTTTTACTCTCTGTGTTTATTCTGTTCGGCGGTCTGGCGTATTTTACTCTGAACCTGAACAATATGCCGCAGGTCGAAATACCGTATGTAACCGTAACAACCATATATCCCGGCGCGGGACCCAAAGAAAATGAAACGCTTATCACCAAAAAAGTGGAAGATGCGGTTTCCACTATCAGTGAAATTAAACGAATTGAATCTTACAACTTAGACGGCGTGGCCATTTCGGTACTGGAGTTTAAACTGACCAAAGATGTGGATGTGGCCAATCAGGAAGTGAAGGACAAGGTTGATCAGATTATCAATCAGTTGCCCACAGACGCCAAAAAGCCCATTGTGCAGAAAATCGATTTAAACGCCAAACCGATTATGGACATCATTCTAAGCGGCGATAATATTGATCCACGCGTTTTGTACCAATTAGCGGATGGCAAGCTTAAAGATCGTTTTGCACAAATTCCCGGTGTAGCCGAAGTACAAATTAGCGGCGGTCAGGAACGAGAAATACGGGTAGAATTAAAGAATCGCGTGGTCTATAAAAATTTTATTTCCATGCCGCAACTACTGGGCATTCTTGGTTCGCAAAATATCGATTTACCCGGTGGTTCATTTAAAATCGGCAATCAGGAATATTCGGCGCGGGTGCAGGGTAAATTCAAAAGTGTGGATGAACTACGCAACCTGCAAATTCCTACCGTATTTGGCAATAAAAAACTAAGCCAGATAGCCAACGTGAAAGACAGCGGAAAAGATATCATCAAACGTACTGTTTATTTTGACGCGGCCACGCAAATGAGCGATTCCAACGCGGTGCGTATGGCTATAGTTAAAAGTTCGGACGGTAATGAAATTGTGGTTTCAGATGCGGTACGCGCTGTGTTGCCGGAAATCCGTAAGGAACTGCCCAAGGGGATGAATTTATCCATTGTCAGCGATAAGGCGAATTTTACACGCAGCACTGTAGAAGATACCATGAGCAATATTATTCTTGGTGTGATCTTTACATCGCTGGTATTATTTCTGTTTTTATTCAATATCCGTTCTACGATAATTGTGGCGTTGTCCATGCCGGCTTCCATCATTTCCACTTTTCTGCTCTTTCAGTTTTTTGATATGAGTATGAATGTAATGTCATTGATGGGGATTTCCGTTTCTGTGGGTGTGCTGGTTTCCAATTCGGTAGTGGTGCTGGAAAATATTTTCCGGCATAAAAACATGGGGAACGGCCCCAAAGAGGCGGCTTTAAAGGGAACCACGGAAATTGCGGTAGCTGTTTTGGCAGCCACGCTGACCAATGTAGTAGTGTTTTTGCCCATTGCCAACATGTCTTCCATGGTAGGAATGTTCATGAAAGAACTGGCGCTGGCAGCTTCCTTTTCCACCTTGTTTTCGCTTTTGTTTTCGTTTACTCTTACGCCGATGCTGGCGTCTCTGATGATTAAAGAAGAGGGCGGCCCGGGACGGTTAGCTAAGAAAATGGACGCCTTTTATCTGAAATGGGATACTTTTTATCGTAAAATTCTAACCAAATCCCTGCGCAATAAAACCATGAGTATCATAATTATTGCGGTATCCTTTATCCTGTTTATCCTTTCAGTTATTTTCTACGGCCCGCGGATCGGATTTGACATGATGCCCCAGTCCGATAACGGCATGATGCAAATTACCGTGGAATTACCTAAGGAATATAATATCCACGAAACCGGTAAAGTGCTTAAAGCAATGGAAGAAAAAATTAAAGAGTATCCGGGCATCATCAATATAGTAACCGAGCTGGGCAAAACCAGTAATGTAAATACCGGTACCAATATGGCTATGATGGATGTGAACCTGGTCCCTGTGGATCAGCGTAAGCATAAAATAAAATATTATATCAGCCATTTTGTGAAGGACTTTTCAGATATTCCCAATGCGCGTTTGATAACAGTGGATTACAAATCCGGAATGGGCGGCGGTGCGCCTTTGCAATTCTTTTTGCTGGGTCAGGATCTAAAAGTGGTGAACCGACTTAAAACAGAGATTATGGAAAAAATACATGATGTGCCGGGGCTGATTAACCTGGACCAAAGCTCGCGTGAAGGGAAACCGGAAATCTCAATCATTCCTAAACGGACTATGCTGGCCGAAACCGGAATCACAGCTCAGGAGTTGGCATTAACCGTGCGCGCCTCGCTCGCGGGTATTACAGCGTCTAAATATTTGGAAAAGGGCGAAGAGTACGATATCACCATAACCATGGACGATGCTTCCGTAGATACACCGGATAAAATTGGCCGTATTTCCATTCCGTCACGCAGGGGAGTGATGTATCGTCTGGCTCAATTGGCGGATATTCATTTCACTAAAAGTTATTCCAAGATTATTCACCGTGATAAATATGTGGCGGTTCAGTTTACCGGTTCCAATGCGCCCGGCGTACCCATGGGGAATGTAACCAAAGAAATCGAAACACGTTTGAAAGATATAGAATTCCCCGCAGGTTATAAAATAAAATGGGCCGGTATGGCCGAAATGATGACGGAGATGATCAGCGATATGTCCTTCGCGTTTGTGCTGGCCATGCTGCTGACCTACATGCTGCTTGCCGCCATTCTGGAGAGTTTTATACAACCGATTTTTATTTTATTAACGGTGCCTCTGGCCATTATCGGTGTGCTGGCATCTCTGTATTACACGCATATTTCCTTTGCCATTACCTCTATGATGGCAATTATTATGCTTATCGGTATTGTGGTCAATAACGCTATTTTGATGTTGGATTATACCAATCAACTGGTGCGCGAACGGGGCATGGGTGTGAAGGATGCGCTTATTGAAGCTTGTCCCACCAAACTGAAACCGATTATCATGTCCACCATTGCTATTATTCTGGGTATGTTGCCTCTGGCGATCGGGGTCGGTTCTGCCGGTGTGGAAATGCGTCAGCCTCTTGGTGTGGTGAGTATTGGCGGGTTACTGGTTTCCACCTTTTTAACACTGTTTGTTATTCCGGCTTTTTACTATGTGTTTGAAGATCGGAAGAAAAAGTAGTTCGGTTGTTGGATTTTACGTACTTTTTTTAGGAAGCGGGAATTGAGCTCAGCTTGTAATTTGTCTTTTATTATTTGAATTTTCTTTTTCCCTGTGTGCAGCTTATAAAAAAGCCTCACAAGAAATGTGAGGCTTTTTTATTGTACATCTTAACAATTTCAAAACAGATAAAGTTATTTCTTTTCTGTTTCGTGCAGTTCTTCTTTCATTTTTTCCAGTACTTCTTTTTGAGAAGCGCCCAGGATATCGGCAGTACCGTCACCATCCAGATCAACAGGTTTGATATAGTTGACCTCCGGATCAATCATAATCAATCCTTTTTGGATGCCCTCTTCAAAGCCCTGGATGCTGTTTGGTGTAAAGGCAAGCGTCCGGTCTTCAATGCGTCCGTTTTTACCGTGACAGGCGGTACAGGTGCCATTAGCGCCCAGCGCCTGATCCGCAGGCAGAACGCCGTGCGATATTTTGAAATAATGCGCGCCAATGAACAGCACCGGATCCGGATTCTGTTCACCCTCTTTTTTCAGAATTTCAATCAGAGCTTTACGCATTTTCTGTACATCGTCCAGCGTGCTGATTTCCGGCTTCATATCCGGATGGCCCATATAACCGGTTTTATCATAGATTTTGTCACCGGTACTGAGCAAGGCGTAACGCTGCCCTTTTTGTGTGAAGAAATGTCCTTTTATCGCCGCATTGATTTCTCTGGGATAGAGCACTTTCTTAAGGGTCTTGTCAAACCAGGTTTGAATAGTGATGGGATTAGCCAATGTAATCTGTTCGCCCTGTTTGTTTTTGGTATAAATCATAGGTGGCGACCATTCAAATCCTTTTTGGCCGGTCATGTGCTGGTACATCTGGCCGTACATGTCATTACTTTTATCCGGTTCCATATAGGCGACCGGGGCCAGCAAATCAGTAGAAAAATCTTCGCTATCTCTGTGGCCAACCAGCCAGCTCACATTACCCATGCCGTAACCCGGAATCGGGCCGTAGTAAGGTGCTAGCATCACATCCATCATTTTACCGTTGGGGCCTGGGAAATGACGGTTATCATAATTGTAAGTAAAGCCTAAGGAATAATCAAAGGTGCGGAAGGTCCAGTAGCGAACCTGCGGCACATGGCAGGTTTCGCAGGCAATACCTTTTATATGAGATTGCGCAGCGCTGCCGAATACGTTTTCGTGCGCTTCCGCAGGGTCGGGGCCGCTGCCTTCCTGGATATGGCAATACGTGCAATTCTTTGGGCCCGGCTGATTATCCAGATCATCCCGTACATGGTTGCCGCTGTCCGTGCCTTTGGGGAAATTATGATCTGCATCCGTCACATAGTCTTCCCAATCCACGCCATCCGGTTTCCCTTTGGCATGGCAACTGGTACATTCCAGACCGGCGGCCGCGTGAACGTCGTAACCGGGATCTTTTTCTGTTTGCGGGTCTAAATTCCACACTTCGGCCCGTTTTACGATATCCGCCTTCATACCTAATCCCCAGGTACGTACCTGAAGGCTGCCGTTGATTGGGTCTTTTACACCCACATGGCATTGTCCGCACACCCGGGTCCATTTGTTGTCTCCGCTCTCCGTATCTTTGGAGCTGAGCACGGGAATGGTGATTTCATCGTCTTCGTCGAATTCGCTCACTTCGTAGTAAACAAGGGCATCGAATTCATCTTTATTCTTCTCAAGCTTTACATAGGTCACAGGATAGCCATCCTGATTATTATCCCAACCCATTAAAGCACCGGAAGGTGCTTCGGTAAAGAAATTGCCCAAAAATTTACGTTTAGCCTGTAAATCGGTAAACGGTGTTCCTTCGCCTTCCACATAGGGCTGACGCAGGTAATTACGCGAATCGGCCATTGGGTTGTCCAGATCGCTGTAGAATTTACCGGCTTCAAATTTTGTTTTACTGCGGGAAAGCGGATCGGAATACGTAAAGGCTGATTCCCAACCGGCACCGGGATAGATGCCCATAGAGATGGCTTCGGCTTTTCCGTTGACCCGTTTGGCGAAAATGCGGATACGGGGATTGTAGGTTACAGGCTTAACACCGTTGGCATCCGTAAGCCGTTTGGTGTCCGGGTCTAAATGACAGGTAAAACAATCGGCTTCTAAGGAACCGGACTTGCGCCAGTCAAATTTATGAGGTTTGGCTGCAGTGCCGTCTTTGGTTTCATCGGATGAATAGGTATAATAATCACCGTCTAAAGCAGGTGCGTCATCAGGGTTTACGGAATCCAGACGATTCCCGTTACGGTCAAATTCATAAGGGCCACCGCCGGGGTGACAAGATG
The DNA here is from genome assembly GCA_024762535.1 of Calditrichaceae bacterium. GTDB lineage: Bacteria > Calditrichota > Calditrichia > Calditrichales > Calditrichaceae > JANTHG01. The sequence continues at coordinate 19,076 of JANTHG010000008.1, read as the reverse complement.
CGCAGGTTGCTACTTCTTCTGCGGTGCCAATATCAAAAGTTAATTGAGATTTATTCTTCTTTTGCGCCAACTGGCGGTAAGAAGGCGGTCACCAGGAGCCGTACTGACCGGCGGATAAAAGATGGGAATAGTGGAACTGAGGATGTTTCTTACCCCAGTCGTCTCCCATATCCGTAGCGCCAAGCTGAAAGTGGTAAGCGGAAGTAATTGCCTCGTAATCGTGGCAGGAGCCGCAGGTTTGTTCGGGACTGTACGGATTGCCTTTGAAGTAGGTAACGCCGTTAATGACCAGTTTTTGTCCCTGGGCTTTGGCCATTTCAATAACATTGTCGCCGTTCTTATCGAGTAGCGGAATTTTGGGATGTTCATCCGCAAAGGCCTGAAATGCTGGGATAAGCAAAACCAGCAAACCGACCCATGCGGTAAAGCGGGTCTTCATAATCTATCCTCCGGTTAAATAAAAAATTAAAGTGAGTGCCTCGGTTTAATTTATTTCGTCGCCAATATACACAAACTCGTCAATTGCTTCAAAAATATTAGCTGTTTGTGAGCAAAAATAAATAGAAGAGAAAATAAAGATTCATTGGGGATTTAAAACTCAAATATTTTAAGCTTTAAAGTCATTCATGCTGAATGTACGGTCATTTTTAGGGGGTAGGAGGGCAAGCGTTGAATATTGTTTATGGTTTATTCATTGGTTCTTCGCGATTGCCGTATTCCTGACGCTAACCAACAACTTACTAACTTCCCCCTTTCTACTTCTTACTTCTTACTTTTTTTTCTCCCCTTCTCCCTGTACATCTGCACCAAAGAAAGTATGATAACAAGATACAAAAGCCAGCTGGAAATCGTGGCAATGCGGATGTCTTTAAAATAGGAATCCGGTTCAAAACGCAGGCTCACTTTGTGCGCTCCGGCCGGCACCACAATCGACTGAATGGCGTGGTCGGTTTTGTACACATCCTTTACCTGTGTATCGTCCATAAAAATCTTCCAGCCCGGCGGATAGTAGACTTCGGATAGTACCAACAATGCCTGTTTATCGGTGTACACAGAAAAATCTACTCGGTTGGGGCTGAATGCCTTCAGTTTGGCAAAAGCAGAATCCGGCGCTGAAAACGGCTGTGCGGGCTTTGTTTCCAGGATGGCCGTTTTTGCCGGATTAAACGCGGCGCTGTTGATGGTTTGCAACCGTTTGTGTTCATTCGGAATGACTTCGAATCCGGAAACAAAAAAGGCGCGCGGCAGGCGCTCTTTAAAAAGATAAGTGTAGAGCCGCCCGGCTTTATCCGTGAAAGCGGGCTGCAGATGCGGGCTGTTTAACGGTTGTTGAGCGACTACATATTTTACATCGAGAATTTTAAGAACGTTCCAGTTAATCGGTAATTGGGCGTCCGGGCCGTTGTAAATATTTTTCTCCACCAATTCTTCAATCGTGTACATTTTAATAGGCGTGTATCCGCCAATGGTTTGGTGGTAATAGGCCCAGCGGTTATCGCCGAATAATTTACCCAACGGAAATATGCGAAAGGTCTCGTGGTCCGAAAGCAGGAAACGGTCTGTAGCCGTTTGGCGGAAATACTGTCGTTCGATGCGTTTGATATTCTGATAATCTTTATGGGAACGGGATTGAATTTGTACCAGGTCCGCCACAGCCAGGATGCCCAAAATCAAGGTAAGAACGCCAAAGGGAATCTTTTTCTTTAAATAAGCGATTAACACACCGCCGCCGAGCAGTATTAGAATAAAATAGCGGGTCAGGTCGTTCATAAAAAATTCGGAACGGATATTGCGAATCATTTGCAGGGTTTGACCGTGGTACGGTTCGCCGCCCGTCTTAACAAACGAAGCGCTCTGTCCGTACAGCCAGAAAATCACGCCAAGCGCAAAAAGACCAATCAGGCTGTACAAAATGCTTTTATAGGATTGCCAGCTTTTGTCTTCGTTACGGATTTCAGCCAGATATTTGAATCCGTACATGGCCAGAATCGTGAAAATAAAATAGGTAACCGCCACACTCATCATAGGCGTGCGGAATTTGTTGAAGAAGGGCATGTAATGGTAGAACAGGCTGTAAAAAGATTCGAAATGCCGCCCGAACGAGAGCAGAATAAGAAATACGGCAAACAGAAACAGGCTCAAAATCATCTTTTCTTTGCGAAAAGCCACAAAACCAAGCAGAGCCAGAAGCAGCAACAACACGCCCATATATTCATAACTCTGGGTAAAAGGCATGTGTCCCCAATAACCCGGAATGGCGCGGCCTTTTAATTGTTTGTACTGGCTTCCCTGGTAGGTTTCGCCGGACATACCGCCATAAAAGCGCGGCACCAGCCAGGTGGCAAGCTCCGCCGGATGGGTGGACCACTGAGTAGCGTATTTCATGGAAACGCCGTTATTTTTAGCGCTTGTTTTTTGCTGATTGGCCTCAATAGTGGTTTTACCGCGTTTGGAGTAGGGCAGATATTCTTTAGCCAAAAACAAAGGCTGCGCAGCCATAGCCAGAGCCAGAATCAATGAAACAAGCAGCAGTCCCACCGCTTTGGAAAAGCGGGTGTATTCTTTATCAAAAATATCTTTAAGAAGCGGATATACACCTAAGGCAAAAACCATCAGTCCGCTGTAAAACACAATTTGGTAGTGCTGGGTCCGGATTTGCAATCCAAAAGAAAGAGCAAACAACGCGGCTGCCAAAACAGTGCGTTTATCCAGAAAATAACGGAAGGTTAGGAAAATCCAGGGCAGGTACATAAGCGCGCGTAGTTTGGACATATGCCCTTCGAGATAAAGCGATTTGTAATGCGGCATCATCACAAAAAGTATGGCCCCGAAAAAAGCCAGCAAAGGCGGCATGTTTAAATAGCGCATCAACACAAAAAAACCTACCGCGCCTAACAGCAGATACATAAACACACTACTGAACCAACGGCTGAACAAGCCGATAAGGTTGTCTAAGGAATAAGCCTGCGGACTGAGCCGGTGATACACGGGCATGCCCGCAAAGATGTTAGGATTCCACAAGCCCTGTTCGCCGGTCTTTTTATGAAATTCGTTGAGCTGGTGCATTTTGCCAAGGGAACCCACCACGTCCACGCCCTGGGGGGACAAATGGTCGATGACCAGCGGTTTAAGCAAAATGATTAGAAAGAGAGCCATCACACCGAGCAATAACCAGGATTGTGCGGAAGTAGAAAAAGAGAAGGTGTTTGTACCGCTTTGTGCTTTAGACTGCGGTTTACTTTTTTTCTTTGGATTCTTTGCCATAATTGTATCCTAAATCAGGTTATTTGTAATAATTCTTTTTAAAACCCACCTTGGCGTCTTTGCCGAAAACGGAACGGCGGATAAAATTATAAATAAATCCCAGGCCGTAACCCAAAATTTGAGCCGGCATCACCAGAGGTAAATAAAGCGCGGGAGTGATTTCTTTGTACATACGCACCGCATCGAGCATGGAAACGATAAAAATCAGTAGAGCCAGAACCAGCCCGGCCAGGAACACAGTGGTAAAAAAAGAGGAAAAGGGCGCCAGAACCGTAACAAGCAGAACCAAAAACGTAGCCAGAGCCGGCATGGCGTGCAACGGTTCAAACATATTCGGGTCGATGTGGAACAGGTTAACGCGGGCAATCCCCCAGTTAAATACCTGACGGTAAAACCGTCGTAAATTGGTGCGGCGTTTGTGATAAACCGGAGCTGCATCTACATACACAACCTGCGCGCCGCTGCGGATGATGCGGTTGGAATATTCAATATCCTGTCCGTGGCGTAAATTACCAAATCCGCCGATTTTTTCATATAGTTTGCGGCTGAGCCCCATATTAAAGGAACGTGGATAAAACTTAGCCAGTTTCTTCCCTTTTTTACCGCGCATACCGCCGGTCGTAATAAAAGAGGTCATAGAATAATTGATGGCCTTAAGCAGGGGCGGGAAGTCCGGCAGAAACGTATCCGGTCCGCCAAAGGCATCGGCCTGTTCCGCCTGCAGAGCGCGGTCAATTTCGGTAAGCCAGGATGAGGGAAGCGTTACATCGGAATCGATGAAAATAAAGAAATCCCCATTAGCCTCCTGCATTCCCAGATTGCGGGCCGCGCCCGGGCCCTGATTCTTCTGTGAAACATAACGCAGGGTAAAAGAAGCATCCTGAAAGCTGTTTACAATTTCTGCGGTGTTGTCCGTGGAACCGTCGTCAGCCACTACGATTTCAAACCGTTCCCGCGGGAAATCCAGATTCTGAACCGAGTGCAGCAAATCCTGCATTTCATCCGCCCGGTTAAAAGAGGGGATAATAACAGAATAGAGGGAGTAGGGTTCAGTCATACAAAGCAGCCTTTATTCAATAATTTCGCGGATGGTATATTTATTACTTCGGGTACGTGTATTTGTAATCATCTCGCCAATCAGGCCCAGGGAAAAGGATTGTGCGCCCACAATAACAAGCAGAACGCCCAAAAATAGTAACGGACGGTGGCCGATACCAATACCCTGAAACCATAAAACAGACAAGTAGGTTAAAATACCAATACCGGCAAACCCAAATACCAGACCAAAAAAGCCAAACAGATGCAGGGGCTTTTGTCGGTAGCGGGTTATAAATAGCACAGTCAGCAAATCAAAAAATCCGCTGAAAAACCGGCGCACTCCGAATTTGGAAACGCCAAACTTCCGCTCGTGGTGTTTAACCACAATTTCACCAACTTTAAAACCTTGCCAGTGGGCCAGAACGGGTAAATAACGATGCAGTTCTCCGTAAACCGGAATGGATTTAATAACTTCGCTGCGATAGGCTTTTAAACCGCAATTGAAATCATGGATTTTGATACCGGTCAGCTTTTGGGTAGTCCAGTTGAATAATTTGGAAGGCACGGTTTTACTAATCGGGTCGTGTCGTTTCTTCTTCCAGCCGGAAACCAAATCCAGTCCCTTTTCCAACTCGGCAATTAAATTGGGAATTTCAGCCGGGTCGTCCTGTAAATCGGCGTCCATGGTAATTACATAAGTGCCGACGGCCTTTTCGAAGCCCACACACAGGGCTGCGCTTTTACCAAAATTCCGGCGGAAACGGATAACTTTTATGGCCGGATAAGTATCCTTTAAACGAAGCAGCGTTTCGAATGAATGGTCTGTGCTACCGTCATCCACAAAGATGATTTCGTGATTCAGATTCATCGCGGTAACCTGAGTATGAATACGTTCAACCAGCTCCTGGAGTGATTCTTCTTCGTTTAACATGGGGATTACAATTGAAACATCCATAATATTCCTGAGTTGTGTTACTGTTCTAATGAAAGGTCAATTTGTTTGGCATTATCTGAAATATTAATGATAAATCGTTCCGGATCAATGGGTTGATTAAGATGCAACTCTGTAAAAAAGATAGTTAGTCCCTGTTTTTCTTCCGGACGGACAAAATTGATAGATCGGGGGAAAACAATACCGTCCGTTACTTTAAAACGGTCGTATTCTTTGTAAAAGAGCAGTTGACGATTATCATAATATTCAATTTTTTTGATATGCAGATACTCCGGTTCAAACCAGATATGGAAATTGAGGTCTCCGTTCAAAGCTTCCACATAAAAGCCGTCTTCGGTGCGCTTAAATTTTTCTTCCTTTAAAATTTCGAAAGCGTCCTGTGCTGCAAACACACTGCGTAACTGGCCGATTTCCAAAGGGAACTGCAGAAAATTGGTATCTTCAAAATCCTTTTGCGTTCCAGTGATGAACTGATTCATTACCTGATTGTAAAATACAAAGCGATTGGCCGTAATAAAAACTTTTCCCACGCGGATACCCATGGGGCCGGTAATGGTTATGAGCAGGGAATCCGGACCGTTTACCAGGATATCGGCATTAAAATTACCGGAATACTGTGGCGAGTCTAACGTAATGCGCGCCTGTCCCTGCAAGGTTTTAACCGAATGGTGCCAGCTTTCGTTGCCGGCCAGCAATTCGCGGTAGGTCAATTGGTTGGTGTCTTTCCGCAGGTTCTTTTGAAATACACAACTGCCGGTTATCATAAGAAGTGAAAACAGAATTATGAATATACGCATTATTTTATCTTTTCTAATTTTTTTAGTAAGGTTGGATTATCCGGTTCAAGCTCAATGGACTTTTGCCAGTAGGTTCTGGCCTGCTCCACTTGTTCCAAACCGGCGTATACGTCACCAAGATGTTCCAGTACAACGGCTGATGCTTCGCCGGAATCCACAGCTTTTTGAATATAGTGTGCTGCTTTTTCAAACTGACCCAACTTATAATAAATCCAGCCAATGGTGTCGAGATAGGCAGCGTTGTCCGGCTGAATGGAAATGGCTTTTTGAGCCATTTTAAGCGCATCTTGTAAACGGATGTTCCGCTCGGATAGGCTGTAGCCAAAATTATTCAGAATCAAAGCGTTATTGGGCAGACGTTTAATCGCCAGTTCATACACACTGTCACATTGGGTGTACATTTTCAAAGTTTCATAGATTACGGGCAGTCCGGCTAGTGCCGTACGATTGGTGGAATCCAGTTCCAGCGTTTTATGGTAAGCGGAAATAGCCGGTTCGTAAAATTCCTGCTCCTGCAGGTTATTGCCGTAAAATGCCCACAGATTGACGTCCTCCGGAAAGTGGTTAAGCGCCTCTTCGAACACTTTTTGCGCTTGCTGTAAACTGTCCATATCGCTCAGGGAAAAGGCCAGGAACATCCAGGCGATGCGGTTATCGTGTGCGTGTTGCAGAATACGCCGAAAATAAGAGGCGGCAGAAGCGGCATGTTTGCTTTCCAGTTCTATGCGACCCATCAGTTCCATTAAGGCGGGGTCTGCCTCGGCGCCCTGTACCAGCGGAAGTAAAAGGCGGCGTGCCTGGTCGTATGTTTCTAGATAGTAATAGGCCTCGGCGCTCATAATGCGCGCGGCGCGATTCGTGGAATCGGCCTTGAGCACAGGACGGTACAAATCAATAATAGCCTTCCAGTCCCGCTTAGAACGGTATCGGAGGGTCAGGCGGTCGAGTGCGCCCTTATGTGTGGGTTCCCGATCCAGGGTTTTACGGTAGAAGAAAGCGGCGGAATCCGGTTGATTCTGCACATCTTTGATTTGACCCATTAAATAAGGCGTTTCAGCGGATGTGCTGTCTATGGCCTGAAGTTCATTCAAATAATACAAGGCTTTGTTGTACATTTTTTGCCGTATATAAATTTGTGACAGGCGTTGTAAGATTTCGGGACTTTTGCCGTACAGGCGAAGCATAGCTTCGTTTTCTTTTGCAATGCCCAGAGCGTCGTCATTTTTTTCATAGAGTAAAATTAAATATTGCCGCGCGTCTGTATCGTAGGGGTTGGCTTTCAGGATGCGCTTAAATGTGGCAATGGCCTGGTCGTCCTGCCCAAGGCGCAAATAGCATTCTGCCAATAGCTGCAGGGCCTCACTATTCTCGGGCTTCAAACGCAGGGATTTTTGTAAGTAGATTTTGGCGCTTTCAAAGTGACTGAGTTTCATATGGTTTTCGGCAATGGAATTGTAGATAGTAGCCGAAGTGGTATCGTACTGTAAAGCCTGATAAAAAGCGACTAGGGCTTCGTTGTAGTGGCCCTGCTGCTGCTTAAAAATACCCGTAGTGTAAAAATCCCGTGCTTTCAGCCGCTCTGCTTTGTGTTCATCCATATGAGGATGTTGTTTAAGTGCAGGCATGCATCCGGAAGCCCAAACCAGAGTTAAAAGTAGTGTGCTATGTAAAAGTATTTTTTTCATAATTAAGTCGCTTAATATAAAATTAATCCCTGCTAATAACAAGCGCGATTGCCCAAAGGGGAGCGCTTTTATACCAGTTAACGCTCTTTTTTGCTTCTGGTTGCAAATGAGTGATTAAATCTTTAATTTTTTAGTTTGAAAACAGTTTGGAACAAACTTTAATCAGGAATGGTTTAATCCCGCATGAAACGTCAAAAACGAAACAGTAAAACATCCACGCGAATCACCACTATTACACAATCAAAAACCCAAACAGAGCTTAAACCTGCTACTCCCCGTAAACGAACTCTTTTTTTTACAATTTGGGGACTGGTCGTGCTGTTTGTAGTTGCCGGCAGCTACTATATTTATTCTTTGACCGATGAACTGCCTCCGCTGACTCAACTGGAGCAAATTGACCCGGAACGGGCATCGCAGGTGTATTCCGCAGACGGTGAACTAATTCATTCCTTTTTTACGCATAACCGCACCTTTACGCCGTTTGATCAGATTCCGAAACCGGTAATAGATGCTTTGCTTTCCACAGAAGACCGCGATTTCTATTCGCATTGGGGCATCAATATGGCGGGGATTGCGCGTTCGCTGGTATTCAATTTAATGCATTTCGATTTAAAAGGACAGGGTGCTAGTACCATTACCATGCAATTGGCGCGTAATCTCTACTTCGGTTTTGCCAAAAGCTGGAACCGTAAAATCAAAGAAGCGCTGACTGCCATTCAGATTGAACGTACCTATTCCAAAGATGAAATTTTAAATATGTATTTGAATATCACCTTTTTTGGAAATCACGCGTACGGCATTAAGGCGGCTGCTCTGCGCTATTTTAATAAGGAAGTGCAGGATTTGACCGTATCCGAAGCTGCTGCGTTAATCGGTATATTAAAAGGTCAAACTTATTACTCGCCGGTCCGCCACCCGGAACGGGCCCTTAAACGACGCAATGTGGTGCTGCTTTCTATGATGACCAATGGTAAACTGACCAAAGCCGCATTTGACAGTTTAAAAGAAGAGCCCCTTAATCTGGATTTGAATGACCCCTACGCTTTGCATACAGCGCCTTATTTTACGGAATATATCCGTCGGCAGATGAATCGTTTGCAGGATTCACTGCATGTAAATGTGTACAAAGACGGCTTACGTATCTACACCACGCTGAATACTAAAATCCAAAAATCCATGGAAGAAGCCGTGGAACGTCAGTTGCCAGCCATTCAGGAAAGGGTACGAAATCAGCGGGCGTTTAAAGATTTAAAGGAAACACTTAGTGATTCTGCTTTTAATGAACTGAGTACCATGCAGCTGGCGTTTGTGGCCATCAATCCTCATAACGGACATATTTTAGCCATGATTGGCGGCAGGGATTTCAATAAATCCAAATGGAACCGGGCAACACAGATGGCACGGCAGCCGGGTTCGGCTTTTAAACCCTTTTTATACACCGCTGCCATCGATAACGGCTACACACCGGCGGATGAATATCGTGATTTGCCGACCGTGGAAATTGGGCCCGACAGTTCACGCTGGACGCCGAAAAATTATAACGGCACATTCAGCGGAAAAATGGTAACCCTGCGTGAAGCTTTGCGGCGTTCGCTTAACTCTGTGGCTGTGCGTCTGATTGCCGATATTACACCTAAAGTGGTTATTCAGTATGCACGTGATATGGGGATTACCACCTCTCTGCGTCCCTTTTCATCATTAGCGCTTGGTAGTTCGGAAGTTATTCCTTTAGAATTGGTTTCCGCCTACGGCACCTTTGCCAATAACGGCGTACACATGAAGCCCATTTCCATTGTACGCATCGAAGATAAAAACGGAAATGTTATTTACGAACCGCACCCCATGCCCAAAGAAGTGCTTTCCTCAGCTACTACCTATATTATGAACGACATGCTGCAAAATGTGGTGAACCATGGTACGGGGATTGGAGCGCGTACCCGCTTTCATTTTACACGACCGGCAGGGGGCAAAACCGGTACTACCAACGACAATACCAACGCCTGGTTTGTAGGCTTTACACCGGATATAGTGGCCGGAGTTTGGGTGGGTTTGGATGATTTTCAATACACGCTCGGGCCACACATGGCCGGTTCTGTGGCTGCTTTGCCCTTTTGGGCGGATTTTATGAAGACCGTGTACGATTCCCTTGAATTTGAAGAGAGTCAATTCCCGGACTGTGCGCAAGTGGTGCATCTCAAAATTTGTGGGGAAACAAAAAAACTGGCCACTTCTTTTTGTCCCAAACCATACGAAGAAATTTTTAATGTAAAGTACCAGCCAACGGAAACCTGCGATGTGCATACCGGACCGCAGCTTTTAAACCGCAAACGGCGTAAACGGTTCTAACGTAACCATTTTTCCGGGTTGTACACTTTCTGCTTGCCGTAAATACCGAACTGTAGTTTGGCACCTGCCAGGGATCCCGAATCGCCAACCGTGGCAATAACCTGATTGGTGCGCACACTGCTGTTTTTCTGCACATAAATTTCATCAAGATGAGAATAGACCGTATAGTAGCCGTTTCCGTGATCCACAATCACCGTGTTGCCGTATCCGGGTAGATAGGTAATGACCCGCACCACTCCTTTAAATACACAGCGTACAGGTGTACCTAGTTTACTGCGGATTTCGATATCTGTGTTTTTTACATAGGTTTTGGATTTAGGGTCTTTATGCTTGCCGTATTTACTAATAACCTTTCCCGATACCGGCCAGGGCAGTTTTCCTTTGGCTTTACGGAAATTATCGAATTTAAAATCCACCAGGGGCTCAGTCCGTTTTTCCGGTTTAGCTGAGAGACTCTGCTTTTGCCTGCGTTCCAAATCCAACTGCCGCTTACGTTCCAATTCCAGAAGAATCTGAATGAGGTTTTCTTTTTCCTTCTCCCTCGCTGCCAGTTCCTTTCCGTAGGTTATCTGGTTCCAGCGGATTTTTTTAAGCAGCCGGTTCTTTTCCTTCTTTTGGCTAAGGTAGATGGATTCTTGTCGCTTCTGCTCACGAATATTATCCTGTTTACGTTTTAAATTGTTTTTGAGCGCTGCTTTAAGCTTTTCGATTTCGATTTTCTTTTTTTGAATGGATTTTAAGGTGCGCCGGTCGTGGGCTTCGATTTCCTTTAAGTAGCGGTAACGAATCATGGCCTGATTAAGAGACGCGGAGCTGAGCAGCAGTTCCGCCTGACGCATTCTGCCGTATTTGTAAGCGTACACCAACCGTTTGGCGTAAAGGGATTTAAGCTGTGTTAAACGTTGTTTAGTGGATTCCAAATTACGGTTGGTGCGCTGAATCTGCTTTTGCAGCAGACGGCTTTGCTGTTTAAGTATCCCTTTTTGGCGGGCAATTAAAGCGGAATGTTCATCGATTAAGTCAATCTGTTTGAGTACGGAAGTTTCGTTCTTCTTTACCCGGCTAAGGGAATCTTTTATACGGCTGATTTCGCTTTTAAGCGATTCCAATTGCCGGCGGTTAGCGTCCATTTGCCGGTCAATCGACTGTCCCGAAAGTCCAGCAACGCATAGTAATGCAATAATGATGAAATACTTAAAACGCATAGCCCACACTCATGGCGTTACTTACGCCCAATTCCAGATGATATTCCAAACCATAATCCATGCGTAACGTACCCTTAAAAATGCTCATTCCGGCGCTTACGGCATGCACACTGTTTTTAAAACCGGCCAGCAATTGCAGCCATTGCACCGGGCGAAAGGCCAGGCCGAGCCGCCAGTCCGCTGAGACGCCTTCTTCCTGCACCAAATCGATAAATAATTCCGTATGCGCTTCCGGACGCAGGGCAACACTCAGCGCTGTTTGCATGGGTACAGGCTCTTTGGCTGCTCCCAAAACCGGTTCGTTTAAATTATTGATTACAAAGGCGATATCCAAATTAGAAAAAATCCGGTATCGTAACGCGGCGGAAAGGCCGGCTGTAGCGCTGTTGCCGTAACCGCTAAGTGATACAAAATAGCCGTTAACGCTTAGACCGGCAGACAGCCCTTGAAATAATGTGTAGGCCGCGGCCAGGCGTAGCTCGCTTTCGGCATACAACGCATTTCCGTATCGGCTTAACCCGACAGACAGAGGAATATCCTGTATCCGGGTTTGTGCTTCGAAGGCAAGTTGATTGAGTTCTTTAAGCCCGTAAAAATTTCGGTAGTACAAATTCAGTTGCAATAGCGTATCTGCCTGCAATGCTGCAGGATTAAGAAAAACTGAGAAGGGCGCCGCCGCCCGCGCGCGTCCGGCGCCGCCCAGTGCCAAGTAGGAAGCGCCGAAGCCTTTGGGTTCAAAAGCAGCCTGTAGCCCTGAAGCCATTAAAATGAATAAAAACAGTGTTAAAATAAAGATCTGACGCATGATGATTCAAACATGTTTTAGGTTGCAAAAAAACAAGTGAAAAAATTTTACGTTTTCCATCGACCGTTTGCAATTAAAAAATGTAAAATCGTAAATCATAATGAAGCTTCCAGTTTGCCTTTCACTGGTGTTGGAAATTATTCTCTGCTATAAAATTATCGTTTTTTCGCACTCCAAAATCCGGCCAGTGCGAATACAAATCCCCAAAAAATATAGCCCAATCCCGTTTCACTGAACGCCGCAGGTTCCAGAGCGCTCATCAGTCCGCGGGATTCGAGAAAATAAAAGAGTAGAGTAGCCAAGAGTCCGGCTGTAATGGAACGGTTTACCTGTCTGGCGCGGGTAGAGGGAAAAAAGCTGCTGATAACTGGAATAAAGACCGTAGTGGTTAATATGCCGGAAGAGAGGTAAAAAATATCCCACAGACTTTCCGTGAACACCGCGTACACAAAGGCAATGAGTATGGCGCCCACGGACGAAAGCCGGGCCAGGGTATTCAACTGTATGGCATTCCATTTATCTTTGAACAACGGCTCCATCAAATCGTGTGAAAAAGAGAGTGCGACCACATTACCGCAGGTATCGATGGTGGACATGGCCGCGGCAATGAGTCCGATGGCCAGGAAAATACTGAGGCCTGTTGGTGCAAATTCTTTCATAAAAACAGTAAAAATAAGCGCGCCGTCCTGAATTTGAGCGGGAATCACGCCCTGTTGCGGCGGAAAAAGAATCAGCGCAGAAAGTCCGATAATCAGCGGCATGATACCCACAAATACAAAAGAATTGATTCCCGCAATCAGAATGCCCCGACGTGCGGTGCGGTTATCTTTGGCAGCCTGTAGCCGAATCCAGACGTCGGTTTCAATCAGCCAGCCAGGCAGATAAGCGAAAAACGTAATCAGTATTAAAGCAATGCCCGGCGTAAACAGAGTGAGAGGACTCACGGCTTTGGGCGGTGTGGGAATATGCAGAATAGAAGCGCCGACCGGCAGTGCCCGCCAACCAAGCCAGGCGATCACTGTGATAAAAAAAGCCACCAGGGCAAACTGAATTTTATCGGTGGAAACCACGGCTTCAAAACCGCCGGTGTACGTGTAAGCCGCTACTACAATGGTAATTAAAAATAGAGTCCAGGTGTGCGAAATACCGAGAAACGGCGCGATGATTTGTCCGGCAGCGTAAATTTCGGCGCCCGTCCAGGTGATAAACACAATAATCAGCGCCGGGGCCAGTAATTGCCGGGTACGCGGGCCAAAACGTTTTTCGAGAAGCTGCGGCTGAGAAAACGCATCAATACTGCGGAATTTGGCGCTAAACAGATAAAATCCGGTCATGGTTACCAGCCAGGGGATAATCAGCAACCAGGCGCCGCCCCAGCCGTACCAGTAAAAAAGCTGCACGCCATACACACAGGACCAGCTAATGGACATCATACTGGCGGAAATGGACAGCCCTACGGACCAGGCCGAAAGATTGCGGCTGGCTTCCCAGTAGGCGTTGTTGTCTGTGGCACACTGCGTCTTTTTGTCTTTTAGCCAGACGTAAACGCCGATTCCTATTACAATTACAGCGTATAAAACAAAGCCGGCCCAATAGTAAACTATTTCGCTGAACATCGATTCCGTACCTGTCTGCCGCTTTTAGAGGCGATAAAGTTGTAATTATTCCTCACGTCGGGTAAATTATTTTTTTTATATTAAAACAGGATAGTATTCAATGCAATGGATTTTGTGGCTCTTTTTGGCCTTCAGCGCTTTTTACCTGGGTGTACTGATTCTGGTAATTTTTGCTTTTACCCGTCTGCGCAAAGATCCGTTGCCCCTGGAACGGCCTTTTATCTCCGTGGTAGTGGCAGCCAAAAATGAACAGGAGCGTTTGAATCCGCTACTGCAGTCATTGAATGCGCTGAATTACCCGGAAGATAAATTTGAGATTATTTTGGTAGACGATGCATCCACGGATGCTACCTTTGATATTTTGCAAACGGAAGCGGAAAAACATACTAACTGGAAGGTGCTGCGCCGTACGGAAGCAAGTGACCGCTATCATGCCAAAAAAATGGCCCTGGCTCTGGCCATAGATTCGGCGCAGGGTGAATTGATATTTACCACAGATGCCGACTGTGCACCGCCGCCCAATTGGCTGGAAGTGATGGGGCGGTTTTTCGATGCTCAAACCCAGATGGTTCTGGGCTATTCTCCCATCGAGAAAACCAGCCAGTATTGGGACGCGCTTTTACAGTTTGATAATCTCTTTTCGGTGATTGTCTCAGCAGCGCCCACCATACTGGGTTTTCCCATCAGCAGCGTAGGCAGGAACATGGCCTTTCGCAAAAGCGCGTACAACGAGATTGGCGGTTACGCCTCGCTCACCAAATTCCGCAGCGGCGATGATATTCATTTAACGGAACGTATGCGGGACGGGGTAAAGGGAAAGATTACATTTTGCGCCCACCCGGAAACCTTTGTCCGCACCCAACCGCCTGCCACGCGCCGGGAAATCTATCAGCAGCAGATTCGTAAAAACAGTAAAATTTTAGATAAAAGCCTGAAATCCGCTACATTTTCCGTAGCGCTCCTGCTCACCTATCTGCTGTTTTTTACCCTGCCTCTGTTTAATCCGGCCTGGCTGGTTCCCTGGCTGACTGTGCTGGCTGTTAAATTTTTATTGGAATTTTGGGCGTTGGCCAACGCTGTGCGCATTTTTAAAATGCCGCAACTCTTTAAATGGCTGCCCCTGATGCAGCTTATCTATCCTTTTTACGTGATGTACTTTGGTCTGCTGGGCAGTTTACATCTTTATAAATGGAAGTAAATATGAAGGCAGCTATCAAAGAATACATTGTATTTACTTTAAAATATCTTGTTGGGTTTGCTTTGTTGGGCTGGATTTTATGGCGCTTTGATTACCGTAAAATTTTGACCACAGTGGTTCATTTCTCGCTTGTTGATATAAGTGCGGTACTGCTGATTTCCGTACTGAGTTTGATTTTGCAGTACAAACGCTGGCGCTATCTTATTGGCAGCCATTCTACGGATTTTAATCACAGTGATTTGCTTCCCGCCTTTTTTTCCGGATTCGCCTTTCGTTTGCTCATTCCCGGCGGCCATGCCGAAATAACCAAGATTTTCCTGCTGCCCGGCAGAAAAAGCGGCAAAGTGGTGGCCTTTGGCATCGAAAAATATTTTGAAGCCTATTTTAAACTGACGTTAGTTCTGTTTGCATTGCCTGCCGTACTACCACAATTTCGCAACTGGTTTTATGCAGCAGGTCTTCTGCTGGCGGCGCTGTTTTTCTTTTTACCCGTTTTTTTTCGGATGAAACTGTTCAGTCGGTTTAAAGAGAAAGAAATCGATTACGCCCGTGTTTTTCGTGTTGTACTGCTCTATTCGGGTGGCTTGTTTCTGACTCTGTCTGCACAATATTTTATTTTATTAAATGCCGTACAACCGCTCCCCGTAAAAACCGTACTGGAAACTGTTATTTTTATCTGGGGCGCCGGGCTGATTCCCATTTCCATCTCCGGGTTGGGCGTGCGTGAAAATCTGGCGGCTTATTTTCTGACTCTGTACGCTTTTCCGGCTTCGGCTGCGGTGGGTGTTTCGTTATTCATCTTTTTCATAAATGTTATTGTACCGGCCCTGGCCGGAGTGGTTTACATCATTCGCCGCAGGAAGCAATTGGCCCAAGCCCGCAGTACCATGGCGCAGGCCGGCCGGCAGGCGCTGCGGAACTGGAAGCAACGTAGTAAAAAGGATTGATATGAGCAGTAAATTTTTAGATAAACTCACATTCTCGGTTGTACCCTTCCGCTCTGCTGTAAAGGCTTTGCGCATTTTTAAAATTGCTTACACACCCAAACGACTCTGGAATGGCATTAAGATTGTTGCTTCGATGTATGTTTCCAAACTGATTCGCAGGCCAGTAGTGTGGGGAATACCGCCGATTTTGATGGTAGAACCCACTAATATTTGTAATCTAAAATGTCCCATGTGTCCGGCGATTGTAGGTAAACGGGTTTTACACAAGGGCCAATTAAAGCTGAATCACTTTAAAGCTCTGATGGATGAAGTCGGTTCGTATGTTTTTCAGGTCCAGTTTTGGAATCAGGGCGAACCGTTTATCAATAAAGAATTCTTGGAAATGGTTCGATATGCCAAAACCAAAGGCGTGATGACCATTACCTCCACGAACGGACATTTTATTCCAACAGATGAAAAGGCGGAAGAAATAGTTGAATCCGGGTTGGACCAGATTATCTTTTCTATGGATGGCACCAATCAGGAAACCTATGAAAAATACCGTATTGGCGGTGATTTTAATTTGGTCATCGAAAGTTTGCGCCGCCTTTCCGAAGCGCGTATCCGTCTGAAAAGCAAACAGCCGCTGATTGAGCTGCAGTTCATTGTGTTCAAACACAATCAGGATGAAATCGACGACATTATCCGCCTGGCCAAAAAATTCAAATTAGACCGTCTGTCTTTTAAAACAGCAATGGTGTACACGCCGGAGCAGGCCGATACGTTTTTATCTGCAGAACAAAAGGAAGAAGTGTACAAGCTTGAGCAAGACAAAGTGGAACGGAAAAACGGCGTTCCCAATTGGTGCAATCGTCTGTGGCTCAATTCCACGGTAAACTGGGACGGAACCGTTGTGCCGTGCTGTTTTGATGTGGACTCGGACTATATTTTTGACACTCTCTTTACAAACGGCGCTACATTCCGAAAGGTCTGGAAGAATGCGGCTTATCAGCGTTTCCGCCGGCAAGTAATTAGTAACCGATCGGCTGTGGAAATGTGCAACAATTGCACCGAAGGCATGCCCCAGCCCTATGCGCGGATTATTGAGCTGGAAGATATGTAAGGTTTTCCTGTGAGCGTATTTTTAACATTTAACATTCAAAATTTTGAATTTAAAATTTTAGATTTTAAATGTTAAATGTTAAATGTTAGATGAAAAAAGTTATCCTGTTTCTATTTCTTCTTGTTGAGGATTTTGGATCTATGTCGTTTAGTATGGTAAACATAATTTTAATCGATTTGCCACGGATTTATTTGAACGAACGATAATACAAAAACAACTTCGTTTACAAACCCGATGATCTTTTGCAGGGATTCAAAGCATTGAATCCCTATGCCGGGCGCGCCGGCTTATACCCCTCATATTGCAGTTTTATCTAAGAGGTGAGATTCAGTGTTTGAAGTTGTTAATTTTGTATTTTAGAACATTTTAGCGGTGTTTATCAGTGCTAAAGTTATTTTTAAGATAATTTGCCCACATAAAACGACTTAGAACCAGTATTTTCTTTGTAATGGAAAGCAACATCGCGGGGTTCGAGCGTAAGCGAAGGACGGGGCGAACCCATAGGGGATTGCTTCGCTCCTGCGTCGCTCGCCATGACGGGTGAGGGATAAATGCTGTGGCTATAGGTGCAAACTATGTTAATTTTTGTTCACAAATATATGACTGTGAAACCTTAAAAAAAGTTTGATAAATATTCAATAGTTTGTATATATTGTGAAAGAACTTACCATTAAGCTGAATTGAGCGATTCTTATTCGTCATCGCGAATCGCGACAGCGATGTGGCGATCTTCAGGGGGATTGCTTCGTCACTTCGTTCCTCGCAATGACGTTATTGTATTGGGTTTATATCAACAATCGCTCGACTTAGGATTAAGTAAATTTAATGAAAAAGAACATTCTTTTTGCCTTAGTTTTCCTTGGGGGGAATCTTCTGGCCCAGACGGGTGGATTGCAGGGTACGGTCCAAAACGAATCCGATTCTAAGGGCATTGCCAAAGTAATCGTCCATGTGGATGGGACGGATATATCCGGTTCTACAACAGATGGCGGCTATTATAATTTGCAAAACATACCGGTCGGCAAACACTATATTATTTTCCGAAAAACTAATTTTTATTCGCTGGTCATTCCGGATATTGAGGTAAAAAGCGGGAAGAACACTCTGCTTAATATTAAAATGTATCCGGGCGATGAGTCCGAATATCTTTTTCTGGAAATCGGCGGTATTCAGGTAACGGCGCAACGGGAATTGTTACCGGAAGAATCGGAAACGGTTCAGCGCATTTCCAGCGGCGAAATCGAACACATGCAGGCCAACAGCCTTTCGGATGTACTGGATCTCATTCCCGGTAATGAAAAAAGCGAACATCCGGGCCTGGGGCGCAAGCAACAAATTGCCTTGCGGAATCTAAATGACCCTGTAAATGATGCTTCGGCCATGTTTGGTACTAAAATAATTGTGGACGATGTACCGCTTACCAATAATGCGGATTTACAAACAGGTGTGGGCGTTAACTACGGCACATCGGTACAATCAACGGCCGAACAACAATATGATCTGCGCGAAGTGGTGGCAGATAATTTAAAGAAAGTGGATGTGGAAGCAGGCGCTTCTTCCGTGGAATATGGCGATCATACGGCCGGTGTGATTGTGGCGCAAACCCGAACGCGTAATCTGCCGACACGGCTTAAAATCAAACACAATCCGGATACGCAGGAAGCCAATTTTATGGGCGGCTTTAAAGCCCTTGGTACCGATTTGGCCTATAATTTTAATTACGGATACAGTGAACGAGCCCTTCGGATTAAGGGAGACGAATACCATCGAATCAGCGGCAGTTTGAAATCAACCGATACGTTTTGGGATAAAAAACTAAATATCGGCCAAAGCCTTAGTTACAGCCGCAAATTGGAAGAAGATAACGATGCATCCGATCCCTATGGTGTTAAAGCTTACAACCGGGATCATCACATTACCTATTCCCACCGAATACGATATAACTATAATGCGGTATCCGGACTATATTGGCGTAATTACGTGGACTATAAACGGCGTAACAGTTGGGTGCATAAACGGGAATCGGCCGATTTGGGTTTTCAGACCACTCGTTTAACTAACGGTACCGAGGAGGGCATCCCCATTGAGCCTTCCTATTTTTCCGATGTGCGCACTATTGGC